>NZ_JBSFNQ010000020.1:0-101213 GCF_053981115.1 Streptomyces sp. NPDC003691
AGAGTAAGAAGGTCTGGACCAATCGTCAATAGGTCCAGACCATAGTGAGGTCCCCCGGAACAGAGCGCTCCAACCGCCTTGTTCCGGCCACAGTGCCGGGCCGGGTACCGGTGAAACCCGGCCCGGGCGCGGGCCTGAGGAAAGCTCCGGACCGCGGCGGAACCGCCGCCCGTCCGGGGCCGGAGTGCCGGGCCGGCCGTGGACCCCGGCCGGCCCGTACGGGTCAGGAGATGCGGACGGGTCAGGAGGTGCGGACGAGGCCCGCCCAGATCTGGTTCACCCGGCTGCGCTCGGCGGAGTTGGGCACATCGTTCTGACAGGACGGGCCGGGGCCGCCGCCGGACATCAGCTCGCTGCACGGACCGCGGTAGTTGTCCCGCAGACCGAGCACATGGCCGGTCTCGTGGGTCGTGACGCGGTTGGAGTTGTAGATCTGGTTCTGCCGGTAGTCCAGGAAGATGAAGCCCCGGCCGCGGCCGTCGGTGGAGGCGTACGAGCCGCGCGCGTCGTTGCCCTCGCGGTAGGTGAAGCTGGGGTTGGGGCCTTCCTGGAGGCGGACGTTGGTGACGGTGCTGTTCCAGACCTGGGTGCTTCTGGCTATCTGGCTGCGGAAGGACGGCGCCCCGGAGGTGCCGTAGTTCACGGTGACGACCCGGGCGCCGGGGTTGGCGGCCCGCTTCTCGGCGACCGACTTCACCACGGACCGGAAGAACGCCTCGGTGGCCTTGGCGTCCGCGTTCGAGCCTTCGTAGGCGGCCCAGGCGGCGGCCGCCGCCTGGGTGTTGAGGGAGGTGCTCGCGGCTCCGCCGGCCGTGGGGGCACCGGCGGGGGCGGCGGAGGCCGGGGTGGCGGAGAGCGCCGCGGCGAGGCCGATGCCGATGGCCGCGGCGAGGACGGATCGGGGGTGACGCATGGGGGGACTCCTACTCGTCCGTTGAACGGGTTCGGTAGGGAGTTTCGGGGAACCACCCCAGCTTGGGATGATGCCAACCCCCGATAACACCGGAGCATCACCCTCCCGCGGCGGGCCGTGCGAGGGCCCTTCCGGGGGCCTCCCATTCTGCCGTCCACCGTGGTCCGGCCCGCTGTCCGCCCCCGGTTCACGCGCCGTTCGCACCGGGGCCCGGCGACCCGTCCGCGGGGCCGTTCACCTCGGGTTGGGCCCCTGCCCGCCCGTCGTTCACCGGGGCCGCCGGGGACGGTTACCGTCACTGTCCGCTATCCGGTCCAGGAGATTCCGTTTGTTGTTTTCTTTGCCGCTCTTTGTGGCGGTGCGCCGGGACTGTGCGTCTGGTGTGGCCGGGCGGCACGGTCCTACTCTCCAGTCATGGAGCTCGAGGTGAGACACCTCCGCGCGCTGTGCGCCATCGCGGACACGGGCAGTCTGCACAAGGCGGCCCGCCGGCTGGGCGTCAGCCAGCCTTCCCTGACCACGCAGTTGCGCCGGATCGAGAACTCCCTGGGCGCCGAGCTGTTCTTACGGGAGCGCTCGGGCTGCCGGCCGACCCCGGTGGGGCGGGCGGTGCTGAGCCGGGCCCGCCCGCTGCTGGCCGAGATGGGCGCCCTGGTGGCCGAGGCCAAGGCCGCCGCGGCCCGCGCCGACGGGCCCCGGCTGCGCATCGGGTCCACCGCGAGCCGCGCCCTGCCGGGCTGGCTCGGGAAGCTGCGGCGCAGGCTCCCCGGTACCGATATCTCCCTCCATATGGACGTCTCGCCCAACGCGCTGCTGCGCAAGGTCGCGGGCGGCGGGCTCGACGTCGCCTTCGTCCACGAGGTGGAGGGGTGCCCGCTGAGCGTTCCGGACGGGCTCGCGGTACGGGTGCTGGTCGAGCGGGAACCCCAGTTCGTGTCGATGGCCCGGGACCATCCGGCGGCCGCCTCGGCCGTCGTCGAACTGACCGATCTGGCCGCGGACCGGTGGATCGTGGACCCCACCGTCGACGGCGAGTGGGAGGGCGTACGCCGGGTGCTCTCCGCCGCCGGGATCGAGCCGCAGCTGCTGCACGGCGACTACCACACCGCCGCCGCGCTGATCGCCGTCGGCGAGGCGGTGGCCCCCTGCCAGCCGACCTCCGACCCGCGCGGCGACATGGCCATCCGGCCGCTGCGGGGCGATCCGCTGGCGGTCCGGCTGCTGCTGGTCTCACGGCCGGGGGAGCCCGAGCTGTACGCGTCGGTCTACGCCGACCTGGAGGCGGCGTACCGGGATGTGGCGGCGGGCTCCGTGGCGTACCGCCAGTGGCTGCGGCGGCACAAGAGCCCGCTGCTGGCGGTCCCGGCGGCCTGAGCGGACGGCTTGGCGGTACGCCCTGGCACCGGCACCGACCTCGCTCCCGGGACCGGCCACCGCCCGCGGGCGGCACCCGGCGGAAACGGAACCGCGCCCGGCCCCGGGGAAGCCGGGGCCGGGCGCGGTCGTCTCCGCGGGGGCTACTTCACGTACACCAGGCCGTCCGTGGTGACGGTCGGCCGCTTGGCGGTGCCGACGACCACGATCTTCACGGTGTGTTTGGCGCTGGTGGCCCAGGTCTGGGTCCAGATCGCGTCGCGGTACTTGGTGGTGGCCGACTTCAGGTCGACCGTCCGGACCAGCTTTCCGTCGACATAGACATGGGCCTGGCCCGAGGTCGCGGCCCGCGACACCACCCAGGCGGCCGAGCGCCCGGTGAAGGTCCAGGTCAGCGACGCGTTCTTGGTGCCGCTGGTGTACGACTTCCCGCCGAGGTAGCTGCTCGCGGACTTGGTGGTCCAGGTGCCCGACTTGACCGCGTTGGTCTCCTGGAGGATCACCGGGGTCGCGGCGACGGACGCCGTGGCGGCGTTGCCCGCCTGGTCGTAGGCGGTCAGCGACCAGGTGGTCGCGGCGGCCTTGGAGGCGTGCGGCGCGCTGGTCACGGTCGGGCCGTAGACCTTGGCGAGCGGCGCGGTCAGCCGGACGTCCCGCAGGGCGCGGGCGTCGCCGGCCTTCCAGCCCAGGGTGACCGGGACCGCGGTGGCGGCGACCGTACCCGGGCGCAGGGAGACCGTCGGCCTGGTGGAGAAGACCGGCGCGGTGGTCTCGGCGACGACGGTGCGGGCGGCCGAGTTCACCGTCTTGCGGGAGTTGTGCGTGGCCCGGACCAGGACCTGGTGGGTGCCCGGGGCGAGGGTGATCTTCGCGGAGGTCGCGGTGCCCGCGGCCGTCGCGGCGACCTGTCCGTTGACCAGTACCTCGAACTTGCCGATCAGCGCGGCCGGGGTGGTGGCCTTCCAGTTCACGGTGGCGGTGTTCTTGACATAGGCCGTGGTGCCGACCGTGCCGCCGCCGGTGACGGAGGTGACGGCGAGCCCGGTGACCGAGCCGCCCGCCAGTTCACGGATGCTGTCGATCAGCGGGTACATCTTGGTGCCGGGGCATTCGGTGGCGACCACGTGCCCGTGTCCGTGAATGGTGTTACGGGTGACCTTGTCGCCCTTCTGCCACTTGAGACCACCGAGGGCCTTGATGGTGCCGCCCGCCGCACCGGCCGTGAGTACGGTGGTGCCCTTCGGGTCCACTCCATACTGGCCGAGCTTCCAGGCGGCGATCCGTGCGGCCGAGTTGAGCGCGGCCTGCGTCGGGGCGACCTCCATGAAGTTGCCCATCAAGGCGATACCGCTGGTCTCGTTGTTGAAGCCGAAGGCGTGGGCGCCGACCACCGGCCGGTCCACGCCGCCCTTGCGGCCCTCGTAGATCGTGCCGCACTTGTCGACCAGGAAGTGGTAGCCGATGTCCTTCCACTTCGTGTCCGCGCCCAGGACGTGGTACGCGTACACGCCGCGGACCACGGCGGGCGCCTCGGCACAGGTGTAGTTGTTGCTCAGTGAAGTGTGGTGGATGGTCACCGCCTTCACCTTGTTGCCCGGGAGGTAGGTCGGGGCCTCCGGGCTGATCGACTCGTCGGCCTTCCACTCCGCGCGGGTGACGATCGGCGGCCGCGGGGCCGTCGACGGCGGACCCGGTGTCGGTGCCGTGGTCGGCGCGGTGGTCGGCGGCTTGGTGGACTGGGTGGGGCTCGGAGTGGACGAGGGCGCCGAGGAGGTCGGCGCGGTCGCCGGAGGCGTGACCGGCGGCTGGGCGGACGCGGTCTCGGACGGGGTCGTGACGGGCGGCTCCACGGTGGCCGCGGGGTCCGCCGCGGGCGTCTCGGTGGCCGGGGCGTTCTGCCCGGTTCCGTCGAGGTTCTCCGTATCGGTGGCCGGGAGCGCGAAGGCGGCGGGCTCCATGGCCGTGACGCCTCCGGTGCCCGGGTCGACCATGTCGACCCGGATCCCGGCGGGCAGCTTGGCGACTTCGCCGCCCGCCTTCACCCGTACCTCCACACCGTCGGACGGACCGACCCACATCGGGTCGGTAGCGCCGCGGCCGGTGCCGTCGCCGTGCCCGGTGTGGTCACCGTCGAGGCTCTGCCACCCGGTCCACTTCCCGGACCGCATCGACTTGGTACGGAGCTCGATGGTCCCGGTGATCCGGGCCGCCGGGTCGGTCCAGGTGACACCGAGGAGGCTGAACGGCTTGGTGTCCCGCTTGGGCAGCTCGGCCGAGGTGCCGTCCGCGGCGACCTTCAGCGCGCTGGCCCGGGCCTCGGTCCGGGGGGATCCGGCCTTCGCCCCGTCCTCCCCGCTGCCGCCGGTCGGCCCGCCGGCCACCGACTGGATGACGAGCACTCCGGCTATACCGGCCGCGACCGCCGCCCCGCCTCCCCACCAACGCCGAGATCTGCTACCGCCCCGCACGAAAACCCCCTCCGGGTGAACCTGGCGCGCTGAAACTGCTGAAACATCTGTCGCGCAAGTTACCTGAGGGGTTTAGGGGTTAAGTCCACCGGGGCATTATCACCGGGTGGCAGGTGCCTCCTCCTGCCCTGCCCCGCGCTCCGCCGCGCGCTTCTCCGCCGACCCGGAGGGCGGTGGCGAAAGCTCGTCCAGCAGGAGTTTCAGCAGGCCGTTGAGGGTGGCGCCGCTGACGATCTCGCGCCGGTCGATCATTCCCCGGATCTCGTCGAGCGGAATCCACTCGATCCGGTCGGTCTCGTTCTTCTCCACCGGCGGCCCGGTCCAGACGGCGCCGTCGGCGCGGAAGAGGAAGTGCTCGGAGTCGGTGATCCCGTTCGCGGGCTGGGCGTACAGCAGCGGCCTGACGGACTCCACCCGCCAGCCGGTCTCCTCCTCCACCTCCCGGACCGCGGTCTGCTCCGGGGTCTCGCCGGCTTCGATCAGCCCCATCGGCAGCTCCCACCCCCAGGTGTCGGTGACGAAGCGGTGCCGCCACATCATCAGCACCCGCTGCCGGTCGTCGACGACGGCGGCGACCGCGAGATGCCGTATCCGGACGACATGGTGCTCGAACCGGTGGCCGTCCGGCTGTTCGACGTCCGCCAGCCAGAGGTTGACCCAGGGGTTGGTGTAGATCTGCCGCTCGCCGTGCACGGTCCAGCGCATGGTCCGACTTCCCTTCCGGTGCCCGTTGACGGCCGTTCCCCCGGCCGCGCCCCGATCTTCGCATCGGCCCCGGCCGGGCCCGGGACCTTCGCCGGGGCTTCACCCGGAGGGGACGGCGGTACGTTCCCGGGGGTCCGGCCCCGGGTTCCCCGCTCGCCCCCGCCCGCCCCGCACGGTCCGCCGCGCGCCGGGGCGTCCCGGACACGACCGCGCCCGGCCGCGGTACGTCCTCGGGGACGTCACGCGGCCGGGCGCGGGAGACGGGGCCGGGCGTCAGGCCTGCTTCGTCTCCCAGAAGATCTTGTCCACCTGGGCGATGTAGTCCAGCGCCTTCTGGCCCGTCGCCGGGTCCGTGGACGCCTTGGCCGCCGAGAGCGCCTTCAGGGTGTCGTTCACCAGCTGGTGCAGCTCGGGGTACTTCTCGAAGTGCGGCGGCTTGAAGTAGTCGCTCCACAGCACCGAGATGTGGTGCTTCGCCAGCTCGGCGCGCTGCTCCTTGATGACGGTGGCCCGGGCCCGGAAGTGCGGGTCCTCGTTGGCCTGGTACTTCTCCTGGACGGCCTTGACCGACTCGGCCTCGACGCGGGCCTGGGACGGGTCGTAGACACCGCAGGGGAGGTCGCAGTGGGCGCTGACCTTCACCGTGGGTGCGAACAGGCGGGAGAGCATGTTCTGTCCTTCCTCGTGATCGTCTTCTCAAGAGGGGACATTACTCCGTGGGGGACCGGTTTTCGCGGCTGCCCCCGGGGCTTACGACAAAAGTCCGGGGTGGGTCCGGGACCCCCGGCGGACCGTACCGTAGAGGTGCCAGGCAGGACGGAAGCGGAGGTGCCGGATGAGTGAGCCGGAGCAGGCGGCGGTGCCGTTCGGACTGGCCGACGTGGTCGGTCCTTCGATGTATCCGACGCTCCGGCACGGGGACAGACTGCTGGTGCAGTACGGCGCCGCGGTACGGCCGGGATGCGTCGCCGTGCTGCGCCATCCGCTCCAGCAGGACCTGCTCATCGTCAAACGGCTGGTGGAGCGGCGGGACGGCGGCTGGTGGGTGCTCGGGGACAATCCGGGCGCGGAGGGCGACAGCCGGGTGTTCGGCGCCGTACCGCCCGAACTGCTGCTCGGGCGGGTGCGGCTGCGCTACCGGCCGCCGGAGCCCGGGCCCAGGTCGCCGTGGGCCACGCTCTCCTGGGCGCTGTCCGCGGTGCGTCCGGTGTCCGTGGTCTCCTCCGCCTCCTCGGTCTCCCGGCGTTTGCGGGCCCGGTAGGCGGCCACGTTGGCGCGGGTCGCGCAGCGGTCCGAGCAGTAGCGGCGGGAG
Source organism: Streptomyces sp. NPDC003691 (assembly GCF_053981115.1). Taxonomy (NCBI): domain Bacteria; kingdom Bacillati; phylum Actinomycetota; class Actinomycetes; order Kitasatosporales; family Streptomycetaceae; genus Streptomyces; species Streptomyces sp. NPDC003691. The sequence continues at coordinate 6,773 of NZ_JBSFNQ010000020.1, forward strand.
CGGTTGGTCGAGGTGTCCAGATAGGCGTTGCGGCAGGGCGCGGCCCGGCAGATGCCGAGGCGGTCCACGCCGTACTCGGTGAGGTGGATCGCCAGGCCCATCGCGGCGATGGCCGCGTATCCGGTGGTGGCGTTCGACGGATGCTCGGCCAGATGCATATGCCAGTCGGGGCGCCCGTCCGTGTCCCGCTGTTCGTGGCCGGAGATCTGCGGGCTGACCGGGAACTCCAGCAGCAGCGAGTTGAGCAGGTCGACCGCCCGGGTCTCGTCGCCCTCGTCGGCCGCGGTGAAGACCGCCCGCAGTTTGGTCCGTACGGCACGGAACCGCGGCACATCGGCCTCGCTCGCCCGCCGCGCCGCCTGGGACGACGGGCCGAACAGCTCGCGGATGGTGTCGACCGAGGCGAGGGTGTCCTTGTTACGGGCCGGCTCCTCGGTGTTGACCAGTCGCACGGCGAATGCCGAGTAAGATGCCAGTTCCACTAGTAGTCCTTACCGTCACGGTCTGGGGGCGGGGTCGGTCAGGGTCGGGGCCACCGTCGGCCGCGCGCCGCGCGCACGGGATCCCGCATCCGGTACGGGAAGTATTACGGACCGGCCGCCGCGACGGTTCCCGGACGCCACGAGAGCGGGTGCCGATCCGGCCGCCGGTTCCGGCGAGGTCCGCGCCGTCCAGCCGTCCGGCCGTCCGCCCCGGACGCCCCGGCTGTCGGCCGTGAGCCGGCCCACGGCGAGAAAACTTCCGGAAAATCTCCGGCCCACCGCAACCCCGGCGGCGGGCCGGCGCACTGACACAACAGGGGAACGGATTTACCCATGACCGGAACGCAGGACCAAGGAGGAGCCGGGGGATGACGCGGACGGATACGGACGCCGCGCTGCGGGATTTCGTCGAGGGGCGGCGGACCGCGTTGCTGCGCAGCGCGTTCCTGCTCTGCGGCGACCGCGACGAGGCGGATGATCTCGTCCAGACGACGCTGGTGAAAGTGGTGCTCGGCGGCCGCCGACTCGGCCGCATCGACAATCTCGAAGCCTATGCGCGCAAGACGATGGTCAATTCCTTCATCGCCTCACGACGGCGCTTCTGGCGGCGCGAACACGCCTACGAGACCCTGCCCGAGCACCCGGAACCGGCGACCGACCCCGACAGCGGCCTGGTCGTCCGGGCGGCCCTCGCCCGGCTCACGGCCAAGCAGCGGGCCGTGGTGGTGCTGCGGTACTGGGAGGACCTGAGCGTCGCGGAGACCGCGCGTCTGCTCGACATGCGGGAGAACACCGTCAAGAGTCACGCGGCCCGGGGGCTGGCCGCACTCCGCGCCGAGGTGCACGAGGAGTACGTATGACAGAGGACGTCAGAGCCCTGCTGGAGCGCGCCGAGAGCACCGCGGAAGGGCGCGGCCGCTCGGCGGTGACGACGGAGTCGGTCTATGCGCAGGTCGCCGGGGTACGGCGGAGACGGCGAACACTGCTGGCCGGGGCGGTGGCCGCGGTGATCGTGGCGGGGGCGGCGGCAGTGCCCCTGTCCGACCGGTTCTCCGCCCGGCCGGACGCCCCGGAGATCCTCGCCAAGGGGCAGAGCCCCGGCGATTCCGCGGGAGCCGCCCGGGCCCAGCGGATCGGCGCACTGCTGGACAAGGACCTGGACGGGCTCCGCAGTGTGACCCGGGTCCGCGACGCGCCGTTCCCGACGAGCCACCGCAAGACGCCGGATTCCCCGCCCGACTGGGGGGACGCCAGCACCGGGCCGCTGGACGGCCACTATCTGATCACCCGGGAAGTGGACGGGAAGACGGTGACGACGGGGCTGAGCGTGGCGTACGCGCCTCCCGCGACGACCGGGAAGGCGACCATGAAGGACCGGATCACCGAGGTGAAGGACTGTGTCACAACGGACTCTGCTCTGAAGTTCGGCTGCCGCAGCGCACCCGGTCCCGGCGGCACCACCGTCTACACCTGGCAGGGCGGGTACTTCTTCGGTCTCGGCGGCGCGCTGTGGACGAAGTTCGAAGACCAGCGCCTCCGTATCTTCCCGGACGGGGGAGCGCTGCTGGTCGCCGACGGAGCGGATCTGGCGTGGGGGGAACGGCACCGGCTGGGCGGCACCATGCAGGACATGGGGTCCGACAAGCTGCTGGCCCCCCTCGGCGCGGAGGCGCTGACGGCGCTGGTGGAGAGCCCGGAGACGGTGCCCCGCAAGGCTGTCCCCTGACCGTTCCCGGCCGCCGCGCCCGGAGGGGGTGCGCGGCGGCCGGGAACGGCGGCGGGGGCGGTACGGAAAGCATCCGTACCGCCCCCGCACGCCTACCGCCCCCGGCTCACTCCGCCCGGGGTCAGAGCACCTTCGACAGGAAGGACTTGGTCCGCTCGTGCCGCGGGTTGCCCAGGACGTCCCGCGGGTGGCCGGACTCGACCACCTTGCCGTCGTCCATGAAGACCAGCGCGTCGCCGACCTCCCGGGCGAAGCCCATCTCGTGGGTGACCACGATCATGGTCATACCGTCCTCGGCGAGTCCGCGCATGACGTCCAGCACATCGCCCACCAGCTCCGGGTCGAGCGCCGACGTCGGCTCGTCGAAGAGCATCAGCTTGGGCTCCATGGCGAGCGCCCGGGCGATCGCCACCCGCTGCTGCTGGCCGCCGGAGAGCTGCGAGGGGTAGTGCTCGGCGCGGTCCGCCAGGCCGACCCGGTCCAGCAGCTTCAGCGCCCGCTCCCGGGCCACCGCCCTGGACTCGCCCCTGACCTGGACCGGGGCCTCCATGACGTTCTCCACCGCCCGCATATGCGGGAAGAGGTTGAACCGCTGGAAGACCATGCCGATGTCCCGGCGCTTCAGGGCGACCTCGCGCTCCTTCAGCTCGTAGAGCTTGTCGCCCTTCTGCCGGTAGCCGACCAGCTCCCCGTCGACCGAGAGCCGGCCCGCGCTGATCTTCTCCAGATGGTTGATGCACCGCAGGAAGGTCGACTTGCCGGAACCGGAGGGTCCGATCAGACAGAAGACCTCCCGGGGCGCGACCTCCAGGTCGATGCCCTTGAGGATATGGGCGCTGCCGAAGGACTTGTGGACGCCCTCGGCCTTCACCATGGCGTTCATCGGGTGCCTCCCGCGGTGGTCGTGCGCCGGCCGGGGCCGGAGGAGAGGTTGGCCCTGACGCGCTGCCAGGGGGTGGCCGGCAGATCGCGCTGGGAGCCGCGGGCGTACCGCCGCTCCAGGTAGTACTGGCCGACGCTGAAGACGCTGGTCATCACGATGTACCAGAGCGAGGCGACGAAGAGCATCTCCATCACCGCATAGGAGGTGGAGCCGATCTGCGAGGTCGTCCTCATCAGCTCGCCGTAGGTGACCACATAGACCAGGGACGAGGTCTTCAGCAGGTTGATGAACTCGTTGCCGGTCGGCGGGATGATCACCCGCAGTGCCTGCGGCAGCACCACCCGGCGCATCGTCTTCGCCTGGGTCATACCGAGCGCCTGGGACGCCTCGGTCTGGCCCTGGTCGACGGAGAGGATGCCCGCCCGGCAGATCTCCGCCATGTACGCGGCCTCGTTGAGGGCGAGGCCCAGCAGCGCGCACATGAACGGGGTCATCACATCGGTCATCTCGTCCTTGTAGATGCCCGGGATGTTCAGGTACTCGAAGATGAGCGCCAGATTGAACCAGAGCAGCAGCTGGACATAGACCGGGGTGCCGCGGAAGAACCAGATGTACAGCCAGGCGACCGAGCTGGTCACCGGGTTCTTCGAGAGCCGCATCACGGCGAGCAGTACACCGAGGACCACACCCAGGGCCATCGCCAGGACGCTGATCCACAGGGTCTTCCCCGCGCTCTCGATCACCTGGTCGTCGAAGGCCATATCGCCGACGGTGCCCCACTTGATGTCGCCCTGGGCGAAGGCATAGACCAGGGCGGCCAGCAGGCCGGTCACGATCACACCGCTCACCCAGCGGCCGGGATGCCGTACGGGTATCGCCTTGATCACTTCGGGCGGTATCGCGGACGCCTCGGCGGCGGGCCGCGCGGAACCGTCCTCGGCGACCGGAACCGCGTCGGCGGGTCCGGTGTCCGGTGCGCTGTCCCTCGGTGCCGTCTTGTCGAACATGCCGGGGCGCGAGCTGTCGGTACTGTCAGTCACGGTGACTGCCCTTCGGGGGAGTCTTCTTCGGGGAGATACGAAATACGGGCGCCGGCCGCGGGCGTCACTTGCCGCCGTTGATGGCGGCCTTGTCGATCGCCCCGCTCTCGGCGCCCCACTTCTTCAGCACGTTCAGGTACGAACCGTCCGCGATGATCGCGTCGACGGCCTCCTTGAGGGCGTCCCGCAGCGCCGTGTTGTCCTTGTTGACGGCGATACCGAACGGGCCCGCGTCGATCTGCTCGCCCACGACCTCGAAGGCATTGCCGCCGTCGGCCTTGCGCGACAGGTCGAGGGCGACCGGGTAGTCGTTGACCCCGGCGACCGCGCCGCCGGACTTCACCCGGGTCTGGGCCTCGGTGTCGTTCTCGAAGGGCTCGATCTTCACGGCCGCCTTTCCGGCGTCCTTGCAGGCCTTCGACTGGGTCTGGAGGGCCTTCTCGTACGTCGTGCCGCGCTGCACCGCCGCGGTCTTGCCGCAGAGGTCGGCGATGGACTTGATGCCCTCCGGGTTGCCCTTCTTGGTGTAGACGGCGGTACCGGCGAGGAAGTAGTCGACGAAGTCGACGCCCTTGCCGAGCTTCTTGCCGTTCTCGTCCAGGCCCTCCTGGCGCTGCTTGTTGTCCGTGATGGACGACATGGCTATGTCGTGGCGGCCGGTGTTCAGGGCGGTGATCAGGCCGTCGAAGGAGCCGGAGGTGAACTCGAACTTCACTCCGAGCTTCTTGCCCAGCTCGGCGGCGATATCGGGGTCGACACCCACGATCTTGCCGTTCTCGACCGACTCCATCGGTGCGTACTCGGCATTCGTGCCGACCTTGATGACACCGGACTTCTGGTACTTCTCGGGCAGCTTGTCGAAGAGCGGGGCGCTGTTGGTCTTCTTGTCGCCGCTGCCCTTCTCCTTGGAGCCGCTGTCGGTCTGGTCGCCGCAGGCGGTCAGCAGCAGGGAACCGGCGACCGCGAGGGCGCCGACCGCGGCGAACCGGGAGGAGCGGGACTTCCGGAACTTCGGGGCGGTCGAGGTGCGCATCGAGCGTGCGGTCATGTCGGGGATCCTCCGGCGTGTCAGTGGGCAGCCATTTCTGGTCGCGTCCGATCGCGTTCCGGCCGCGTCCACGGTCCCGCCCGGAGCCCCACGCCAACCGTCTCCGCAGGTCGCGGACGTGTCGCCGAGCGGGCCATCGAGCGGTTCTCCGACCGCCGCGACCTTGTGCGTTTTCGGCATCTTGCCATTCGGACCGGCTTCTTCAGGGGGCTGCGCATGTCAAAATCGGATAACGGGACACCCCCGGACCCCGCAGGCCGGTACCGAGCGACCGGACCATTCGCGGGAAACGCTCCTTCGGGCCGGAAGATCTGCGGCTGCCATCCAGTCGTGGCCGGTATTCAGCACGTGAAACCGGCGTGTCATGATTTTTCGGTGTGAGGGACGATGTGTCGTATCGATTCGGGTCGCCTGGCGCGATATGGACTCGTCGTCCACGGTCACGTTCCGGTAAGAAGGACTCTTACACCCCTCATCCGGGGCTCAGGGCGCGTGTGCGGCGCGCCCGCGCGTACGCAACGGCCCGGCCGGGCGGTCAGACCGCCGGGGCCGGGAGCGGACGCGGTGCCCGCTCACCCCTCCTCACCAGGAGCGGAAACCCTCAACCGATGAAGATTTAAGGGGTCAACCCAATGGCAGCGGAGATTGTCAATCCTCGCAGCGACAGCGAAATCCCGGCCGCGGACGGCACGGGTACGGAGGCCGGTGCGGCGGCCGCCGAGGAGCCCTTCGATCCGGTGTTCGCCCTGCACCGTGGCGGAAAGCTGGCGGTCGCGGCCACGGTGCCGCTGCGGGACAAGGACGACCTGTCCCTCGCGTACACGCCCGGAGTCGCCAAGGTCTGCACCGCCATCGCCGAGCGGCCCGAGCTGGTCGACGACTACACCTGGAAGTCCGGCGTGGTCGCCGTCGTCACCGACGGCACCGCGGTCCTCGGACTCGGTGACATCGGCCCGGAGGCCTCGCTGCCGGTGATGGAGGGCAAGGCGATCCTCTTCAAGCAGTTCGGCGGGGTCGACTCGGTGCCGATCGCGCTCGCCACCAAGGACACCGACGAGATCGTCGAGACCATCGTCCGGATGGCGCCCTCCTTCGGCGGGATCAACCTGGAGGACATCTCCGCGCCCCGCTGCTTCGAGATCGAGCGCCGGCTCCAGGAGCGCCTCGACATCCCGGTCTTCCACGACGACCAGCACGGCACGGCGATCGTGACCCTCGCCGCCCTGCGCAACGCGGCCCGGCTGACCGGGCGGGAGCTGGGCGAGCTGCGCGCGGTGATCTCCGGAGCGGGCGCGGCGGGCGTCGCCATTGCGAAGTTCCTGCTGGAGGCCGGTCTCGGGGACGTCGCCGTCGCCGACCGCAAGGGCATCGTCAGCTCCGACCGCGACGATCTGACGCCGGTGAAGCGAGAGCTGGCCGGGCTGACCAACAAGGCCGGGCTGTCCGGCTCGCTGGAGAGCGCGCTGGCCGGCGCGGACGTCTTCATCGGAGTCTCCGGCGGTACGGTCTCCGAGGCCGCCGTCGCCTCCATGGCCCCGGGCGCGTTCGTGTTCGCGATGGCCAACCCGAACCCCGAGGTCCACCCGGACGTCGCGCACAAGTACGCGGCAGTCGTCGCCACGGGCCGCAGCGACTTCCCGAACCAGATCAACAACGTGCTGGCGTTCCCCGGCATCTTCGCCGGAGCGCTCCAGGTGCGGGCCTCCCGCATCACGGAGGGCATGAAGATCGCGGCGGCCAACGCGCTGGCGGACGTCGTCGGCGACGCGCTGGCGCCCGACTGCGTGATCCCCTCCCCGTTCGACGAGCGCGTGGCGCCCGCGGTGACCGCGGCGGTGGCGGCGGCCGCCCGCGCCGAGGGCGTGGCCCGGGCGTAACCCGGGAGTGTGGCCGGGCACCGGCCCGCAACTGCGATACGAGGGCCCCGGGCCCCGGCACCCCGACCGGGGGCCGGGCCCGGGGCCCTCGTTTGTTTCCGGGGCCCTCGTTTGTTTCCGGGGCCCTCGTTTGTTTCCGGGGTGCAGGGGTGCGGGGTGCGGGGGTTCCAGGGTTCCCGGGGAGGGGGGTGTCACACTCCGGGGTGGTTTCCCGGGGTGCGGGGTGAGCCTAGGGTCGGGCGCATGTTCGCAGCCTATGCCGCACGTATCGACCGCGACCGGCCGCTCGACGGGCTCGTCCTGGGGGAGCGCCCCGCGCCCGCCGCCCGGGACGGATGGACCACCGTCACCGTCAAGGCCGCCTCCCTCAACCACCACGACCTCTGGTCCCTGCGGGGCGTCGGGCTGCCCGCGGAGAAGCTGCCGATGATCCTCGGCTGCGACGCCGCCGGGATCGACCCCGACGGCAACGAGGTCGTCCTGCACTCCGTCATCGGCCAGAGCGGCCACGGTGTCGGCCCCGACGAGCCCCGGTCCATGCTGACCGAGCACTACCAGGGCACCTTCGCGGAGCAGGTCTCCGTACCCACCTGGAACGTCCTGCCCAAGCCGAAGGAGCTGAGCTTCGAGGAGGCCACCTGTCTGCCGACCGCCTGGCTCACCGCGTACCGGATGCTCTTCACCAACGCGGGCGTACGGCCGGGTGACTCCGTCCTCGTCCAGGGGGCAGGTGGCGGTGTGGCCACCGCGGCGATCGTCCTCGGGAAGGCCGCCGGTCTGCGGATGTACGCCACCAGCCGCGACGCCGCCAAGCGCGCCCGGGCCGTCGAGCTGGGTGCCGAGGAGGCGTACGAGCCGGGGGCGCGGCTGCCGCGGCGGGTGGACGCCGTCATCGAGACGGTGGGCGCGGCCACCTGGTCCCACTCCGTCAAATGCCTGCGGCCCGGCGGCACTCTGGTGATTTCCGGGGCGACCAGCGGCGACCGGCCGTCCCATGCGGAGCTGACCCGGATCTTCTTCCTGGAGCTGAAGGTCGTGGGCTCCACGATGGGCTCCAAGGACGAACTGGAGGACCTGCTCTCCTTCTGTGCCGCCACCGGTGTCCGGCCGGTCATCGACCGGGTGCTGCCGCTCGACCGGGCCCGGGAGGGCTTCGAGCGGATGGCGGACGGCGACCTCTTCGGGAAGATCGTGCTCACTCCCTGAGGAACCGGCCGCCGCAGTACGCCTCCCGCTGGGGGAACCGGCGGCCGCGTGTTCCCCGGGGGTGACCGCCGGTGCGTCGCCTGCCCGACCGGCACCGCCGCGTTTCCCCCGGGGGCCGGCCGCCGCAGTTTGTCAACAAGGGTTGACGGGGTTGAGCTGTCAATCTAGATTGACAGTTATGACTGAGGCAACCGATCTCGCCGAACGCGCGGGCGACCGCGACCCCCGGGTCGGACTGCGGGCGGTCGCCGCGCTGCGGAGGCTGCTGGAGCAGCTCGAAGCCGTCCAGGTGCGCAGCGCCCGCAATCAGGGCTGGTCATGGCAGGAGATCGCCGAGGAACTCGGGGTCAGCCGGCAGGCCGTGCACAAGAAACACGGGAGGCGATGATGTTCGAACGGTTCACCGAGGACGCCCGCGGTGTGGTGACGAAGTCCTGCGCCCATTCCCAGCGCGCGGGGGCGGGCACGGTCACGGAGGAACACCTGCTGCTGGCGCTCCTCGACCAGCGGGGCACCCGTACCGCCTTCGCCTTCGCGGCGCTCGGGGTCACCGACCGGCGGGCGTCCGTCGAGGAGGCGCTCCGCACCGCCCGGCGCCGGGGCGGGCTCTCCCCCTCCGACGCCCGGGCCCTGGCGGGGCTCGGGATAGACGTCGACGAGGTCGTCGCACAGGCCGAAGCCGCCCATGGCAGAGGGGTGCTCGACCCTGGAGTCCGCGGCCGGTTCCGGGCCGCCCGCCGCCGGTGGACGTCCCACCAGCCGTTCTCCCCGGCCGCCAAATCGGCCCTGGTGAAGTCGCTCCGGATCGCCTCCGGCCGTGGCGACCGCCGGATCGGGGGCGAGCACGTCCTGCTGGCGCTGACGGCCGGGCCCGGGGTGGTCGCGGAGGTCCTCGCCGACCACGGTGCCACCTACACCTCGCTGGAGCGGGTCATGTTCGCCGGTGGCGGCGGTGGCGGCGGTGGCGGCGGTGGCTGCGAAGCCCGCCGGGACGGAGACGGTACGGCGGGGGCGGGCGGTACCGGCTGATCCGGGAGCGCGACGGGGAGGGTTTCGCGGTTTGCGGTTCCGGCGGCCGGGCACGCGCCGCCGTCGGACCGTCGGACCGTCGGACCGTCGGACCGTCGGACCGTACGGCTCCGGCCCCGCGGCCGCTGTGGCCGGAGCCCTGCCCGGGGTCCGGCCGGCGGGCGGGGCGTGCCCGCACCCCGGCGGTCCCGTACCGGGCTCCCGGCAGGCCGCGCCCGGTCCGGTCGGGGGCTCTGTCGGCGAGGGTGTGAGCGCCCGGGTGTTACGGCCCGGTCCGGTCCGGGGTCATGGGGTTCTCGCCCAGCAGGGCCGTGAGCCGTGCCGCCGTCGCGGTGAGCCGGTGGCGGGCCTCGCCGAGCTGGGACTCCGTGACACCGTGGTCGCGGGCAGCATGCCGTACGTCGTCGCGGAAACGGTCCAGCAGCCGGTCCAGCTCCCGGGCCTCCCGCGTCTCCTGTGACGCCTGCGCTTCCCGGTCCTCCTGTGTCGGCGGTGTCTCCCGGTTCTCGCGGGTGCTTCGAGCCTTCCGGGCCTCCCGGGCCTGCTGCGCCTCCCGGGCCCGTTCCGTACGGTCCCCCCGGTCATCGGCGTCCGGCGGCACGGGCCGGGCCCGGACGGACGCCGCGCGGATCCCGCCCCGGAGCCTGCCCGCGGCGACCCGGACGCCGTCCCGGATCTCCGCCGCCAGCTCCGCGACCGCCTCCCGGATCTCCTGCTCCAGACCGGCCAGCTCGCCGCCGCGCCCGGCCAGCTCGGCCCGGCCCGCCTCGGTGATCGAATACACCTTGCGGCCGCCCTCGGTGACCCGGGTGACCAGACCCTCCGCCGCCAGCTTCGCCAGCCGCGGGTAGACCGTGCCCGCCGAGGGCGCGTACAGGCCGTGGAACCGCTCCTCCAGCAGCCTGATCACCTCGTAGCCGTGCCGCGGCGCCTCGTCGAGCAGGGTGAGCAGATACAGGCGCAGCCTGCCGTGGGCGAAGACGGGGGGCATTGCGGAGCACCTCTTCCTGGCCGGGCCCGCCGGACGGCCGGTCGTACCGCGACGCAATGTACCGCGCCTCCCGAAGGAGGCGATATATCGCGAGTTCCGGTCGCCGGGTCCGGTGATCCGGCCGTCCGGCGGCGGCTCCGCTCGCCCAACTGCCGGTCAAAACCGGTCATAGCCGGGCGGGGTGGCCTAGCGTGAGAGATATGAACGCGACAGCCGTGGGCGCCCTTCTGCTGGTCAGGGCCGAGCCCTCCGCCGTACGCCCGCCCGCCCAGCTGCTGCGGGAGCCGCAATTACTCGTCCCGGCCGGTGCGGACTGGAGTGCCCTGGTCCCCGAGGGCGCCGCCTGGCAGGACGGAGAGCCGGTCGACCGGGTCGTCGCGGGCTGGGCCGTCGCCCTCGCGGTCGCGGTCGGCCTCGGCCGGCCGGTCCTCGCGCTCTGGTGGGACACCGACCGCGTCGGATTCACCCTGGCCTCCGGCTTCCGCCGCCCGGTGGGCTATGTCTGGCTCACCGACGGCACTCCGGCGGGCGAGGACGAGGCGATCTCCACCTTCGCCGCCCGCCTCGGTCTCGACCCGGTCATCGACGTACAGGCGCTCGCCCCGCTGACCAGGGAGAACCGCGAGATCGACGGCCCCGACCGGCTGCGCGGCCTGGTCGCCGTGCTCTCCCGCGCCGGACTGGAGCTGCCCCCGGGGCTCGCCCCGGGCCGCGCCCCGGCGCAGTTGCACGCCGTCGCCGAGGAGCGGGGCGCGCAGACCGTCGAGTGGGCGGGCTGGCGGGACGCGGTCCGTACCGAGCTGCACGCGGTGGAGGAGAGCTTCGACCACTGGCTGCGCGAACCGCGGGAGCGGCGGGGGCTGCGGGCGCTGGGTGCGGCACAGCTCGCGGTGGGGGTGCCGCTGGCCTGCTGGGGGCTGCGCCGGTGGACCGGCGACAGCGGCGGCGGGCGGGGTGGTGGTGGCTGGGCCGCCGCGGGGGCGGTGCTGGCCGCGCAGGGCGCGCTGCTGCTGGCGTACGAGCGGCGGCGGGCCGACCGGGAATGACGGCGGGGGCGGGGGAGGGGAGCGCCGCCCGGAGAGAGTGACGGCGGGGTACGCGGTGGGTAGGGGGAGAGCAGGGCGGGGGCGACGAGACGCCCCCGCGTGCCCCCGAAATGCCACGGCGGGCCGGGCCTGCCGGTGCCGTCCGGGTCGGGCCGACCCGGCCCTTGTCCGGCACTGCCGGTCCGTGCGAGCCGGTTCGGGCCCCCTCGGGCGGTGTCGGCCGGTGCCGGACGGCGTTACTCGGTGTCAGCCGGTGTCAGCCGGTGCCGGATGGTGTCAGTCGGCGTCAGTCGTCTTCGTCCTCGTCGTCGAGGCGGGCCAGCCAGGTGGCGAGCCGCTCCACCGGCACCTCGAAGTCGGGGTTGAGATCGACGAAGGTGCGCAGCTGCTCGGCGAGCCACTCGAAGGTGACCTCTTCCTCGCCACGCCGCTTCTCCAGCTCCTCGATGCCGCGATCGGTGAAGTACAAGACATGCTCCCGGGACGGATGGGGGACTACCTCTTCAGGTTACGGCCGCGCCCGCGCAACCGTGCGGGGTGCTCCGGTCGTCGCCATGCACACACCACCCAGGTAACGCGCCAACGGGACGGCGGGGTGCCGTCCAGTTCGGGGGAGTCGATGAACGGACGCGTCCAGCAGATCGAACTGCCCGGGGGAGCCGTGGTGCACGCCCGGCTCACCGTGCCGGAGGGCGGATACGGCGACGACGACGAGGACGTCGGCTTCACCGACACCGTCTCGGCCAAAGTGGAGCAGCTCCAGCAGCTGATCACCGATGTCGGCGGTTCCGTGCTGAGAGCGGCGGCCGCCGCCGGGCCCGACGAGGCCAGCGTCACCTTCGGGGTGGAGCTGACCGCGAAGTCCGGGTCGGCGCTGGCCGTACTGGCGTCGGGCGAGGCCAAGACGTCCATCCAGGTCACCCTGGTCTGGCAGCTTCGGAACCGGCCCGGACCGGCGGGGGAGGCGGCCGGGGCCGGTACGCCGGAGCCGGCCGCGGTCCCGCCGGCCCGGGTGGCGGAGCCCGGCGCGGTGCCTCCGGTTCCGGCGGGGGAGTCGACGGCGGTCCCGCCGGCCCCGGTCGTACCTCCGGTTCCGGCGGGGGAGTCGACGGCGGTCCCGCCGGCCCCGGTCGTACCTCCGGTCCCGGCGGGGGAGCCCGCCCCCGTACCCCCGGCGCCTCCGGCGTCCGTACCGCCCGCCGCCGTACCGGCGCCGCCTCCGCCCACGGCCCCGGCGCCGCCCGCGGTGACCGTGCCGCCGCCGCCCGCCCATCCGCCCGCGCCCGCCCGGCCCCCGGCCCCGCCGGCCCCGGACACCCCCGCGGCACGGGCCGCGGACCCCGATTCGGAACCCGGTCCGGCGCCCGGCGCGGACCTGGACCGGGACCCGCAGCGGGACCCGGCCCCGGACGGAGCCACCGGCCGTACCGGAGATACGGGCGGTACCGGAGATACGGGCGGTACGGGCGGTGACGGCGCGGGCGGCAGCGGAACGGCCCCGGCATGACCGCCGGCGAGTCCGACCAGGTCATCGACGCACTGCTGCGCGCCGCGACCGTACGCATCGGAGGCACCGGCAACGCCCCCATGTGGGGCACCGGTTTCTTCGTCGCCCCCGGGTGGATCCTCACCTGCGCCCATGTCCTCGCCCCCCATCTGCGGGGCGACCCCACCCGGCCGGTGCGGGTCGCCGGTTCCGAGGTCAACGGCGGCGAACCCCTCGACGCCCGGCTCCACCGCTGGCTGGTCGACGGCGGCCCGCTGCCCGAGCACAAGATCCCCGTGGAACAGGACCTCGCCCTGCTGCGGCTGCTGGACCCGGACGTCGAGCACGAGTGCGTCTGGCTCACGGACCGGACCGACCACCCCGGGGGCCGCGGGGTGGTCCAGGGCTACCGCCCCGGCGGCGAGGCCCACCCCGAACGGGCCGTGCCCTGGAAGGCCACCGCCCGGATCAACGGCTTCGACGACGCCTACGGGCTGCGGATCCGCCCCGAGGCCGAGTTCCCGCGGGGCGGCTCGGGCTCCCCCGTACTCGACGCCCACACCGGAGCCGTCGTCGGCGTCCTCAAATCCCGCCGCGCCGGGCGCGACGGCGGTATGGCCATCGCGGTGACCGCCCTGCGCCGCTTCGGCGCCGACTACCAGGAACTGGCCGCCGCCCACGACCACTGGCACGGCCAGTCCCCCAAGATCACCGGCCATAACTGGATCGACCGCCAGCACCAGCTGCCCGGTACGGGCATCCAGGCCGGGGGCGACCAGTGGAGCCCCCGCGACCGCCGCGAAGCCCTCGCCCTGCTCTCCGCGGTGCATCCGCCCGACGGCATCCGGCCCGTCGTCGAGCTGGCGAAGAAGGCCCGCGGCGGGGTCGCCGCCCCGCCGGGCCAACTGCTGCCGCACGCCTGGCGGGACGGACACGGACTGCTGTACGAGGCGGGCCGGCCCGCCGCCGCCATCGCCGCGCTCCACTACCTCCGGCTGGTGGCCGAGTACGAACGCGCCCGCGGCGGCGACCCCTCGGCGCTGCTGGACTGGATCACGCGCCGCCTCGACGACGTACCCCGCATCGTCCACACCGTCGTCACCCAGGCCACCCTGCCGCCCGGACTGCTCCAGCCGCCGGACCCGGCCGGTGCCGGTGACCGGATCGTGCTGCGCCACCCCGCGCCCGGCGACGGACGGGCCGTGGTGATCGTCGAACTGGAGCCCGTCGCCGACGCCCTGACCCCCCGGTTCTACTGGCGGGTCCGGGTCGACGACGGGCTCGATGTCAACGAACCGCTGCACGAGGTGCAGACCGGGGACGGCGTACCGCCCGAGCGGCTCGTCGGCGAGCTGCGCGCCCCGCTCGCCGAGGTGTTCGCCTCGGTCGACGCGCCGGGGGCGCCCGTACCCCTGGAAGTCGCGCTCCCGGCCGACCACTTCGATACCGCCGTACACCGCTGGCAGTTGACCGAGATGGCCCGACTGCACCATCCGGCGTATGTCGGGGTACGCCGGGCGGTGGTGCTGCGGGATATCGCCAGACGAGGTGCGGCGGACGGTGCCTGGTCGGACCGCTGGCAGCGACTGACCACCGCGGAACCGCCGTTCAGCGCCTGCCGGGTGCCGCCGCCGCGGCAGGTCCCGAGGGCCCGTCAGCTGGCCGAGATGGCACCGGCGGGTATTCCCGTCCTCTGCCGTCCGGCGGGCGGCGGCATGGGCCGCCGGGCGATGGGGATGGCGCTGGAAGCGGGCCACGGCGTCGCCCTGTGGCAGACCGACAGCCATACGGAGCAGGGCTGCGGCGACTTCTGCGACGAGGTGCACCGGGGCGCGGCGGCCCTGCTCGCGGCCACCGGAAGCGCGGACGAACTCCCGGACCGGCTGCGGGGGATCAGGGACGACATCAGCGGACGGCGGGACGGCGGCCACTGGGCGGAGGGCGTGGCCCTCCTCTACGACGATCCACGCAGGCCCCTTCCGGCCGACGGCGACGGTCCGGTTGACTCGCCCTGAGCCTTGAGCACCGGGCCTTGAGTACGGGGCCTTGAGTACCGGGCTTTGAGCACGGGGCCTTGAGCACCGCGCGCGCCGGGCGGGCCCGCCCGGCGCGGACCGGTGGGTGGCCATGAGTGGCCGCGGGTCCGCACGCTCCGGAGGACGGCGCGGTACGGCGTACGGCGACAACGCACTACGGCGGGCCGGAAGGGGCGGGAAAGGGGCGGGACAGGGGAATGGGAGGGGTGAGGCGGGGGACGCGGGGCGGCCGGAGACGTGACGGAACGGCGGGAAACCGCCCCCCGGAGGCCGGAAATGCGCTGGAGCGCCCCCGAAGGCGTACCGGAAATCCCCGGAACGATACCGGCGGCCACTTCGGGAAAACCGGCGGACTCCGGTGTCGTAGGGCGGAGGAACGGGCGTGGCAGGGCCGCTCCACCGGCGGAACCGCCGACCGCGTCACGGACGACGAGCTTCCTCATGAGGAGACATCACACCGGTCACCGACCGGCAGTCATGGGACGGCGCCGGGCAGGGAATACACCCCACGTTGCCCGCCACCGGTCACCCGGCCGTGGAAAAGGAGCGAGCGATGGACGACGACTGGCTGATCTACCGGGGCACCGGGGCCCCCGACCCCGGGCGCGTCGGGCAGCTTCCGCCGCCCCCGCCCTGGCGTACGTTCTCCGGCGAACCGCTGCCCGACCCCGCGCCGCCCATCGACAGCTCGTCCACCCGGCGGCTCGGCACCCGGATCGGCGCGCCCCCGGCCTATGACGCCGAGGCCCTCCAGCTGATCAACGCCGCCCTGTACCTGCGCCGCCCGCTGCTCGTCACGGGCGAACCCGGTTCGGGCAAGTCCACGCTCGCGCATGCCATCGCTTACGAACTCGGCCTGGGCCGGGTGCTCCAGTGGCCCGTCGTCAGCCGCACCGAACTCCGCGACGGCCTCTACACCTACGACGCCATCGGCCGCCTCCAGGACGCCCAGCTGGCGGAGCGGGAGGACCGCGCCCCCGACGACATCGGCGCCTATGTGAAGCTCGGCCCGCTCGGCACCGCCCTGCTCCCCACCGAACGCCCGCGCGTCCTGCTGATCGACGAGCTGGACAAGAGCGATATCGACCTGCCGAACGATCTGCTGATCGTCGTCGAGGAGGGCGAGTTCACCCTGCCCGAGCTGGAGCGCACCGCCGACCGGCCGGGCCACGAGGAGGTCCGGGTCCTCACCGACGACGGCCGCCGGGTGCCCGTCCGCGGCGGCCGGGTCCGCTGCCACGCCTTCCCGTTCATCGTCATGACCAGCAACGGCGAACGGGACTTCCCGGCCCCGCTGCTGCGCCGCTGCATCCGGCTCCATCTCGACCCGCCGCGCGACGAACGCCTCGCGTCGATGGTCCAGGCACACTTCGGCGCCGGTGCCGACGAGCAGCACCTGGACCTGATCTCCCGCTTCACCAGCGAGGACGGCGACGGCGAACTGCGCCCCACCGACCAGCTGCTGAACGCCATCTATCTGACGCAGCACGCGGGGCGCGCCGAGCCCACCCGGCGCGAGGAGATCGCCGGACTGCTGATGCGGCCGCTCGAAACCCGGCAGCGGTGACGCCGTGCACGGGAACGACCACCTGCCGCCGCCGCAGACCCGGCCCGCCCCGGCCCGGGGTTACGGGGCGCCTGCCGGGCCGGGACCGTACGGGCCGCCCGCGGGGCCGGAGCTGCCCGCCGCCCCGGTCGCGGTCCCGGTCCCGGTCGCGCCCCCGGCCGCGGCGCCCGACCGGTCCGCCGGCAGCGGCCCGGAAGCGCCCACGGCCGGCGGGCCCGCCGGGCGCGGTCCCGGGGCGCCGTCTCCCGGCGGCAGCGGGAATGCCTCCGGGCCCGAGGAGAGCGCGCCGGCGGTACCGGACCGTCCGGGTCCGGGCCGTGGGTTCACGGTGCGCCCGGCGGCCCGTGAAGATGATGCCGGGGTACCGGTCCCCCGGGCCGCGCCCGGGGCTGCCGACGGGTCCGCCCCGCCCGGTGCGGGCCGGGAGCCGCCCCCGCCCGGCGAGGGCACCGGCACCGTGCTCGTTGCTCTGACCGGGCTGGTCGCCCGGCTCAGGGAGGCCGAGTTGCGGCCCGGGGCCGAGGAGCTGGCCGACGCGCTCTGGCTGGCCCGGTACGTACCGGGCGCCGGGCCCCCCGCCGCCGCGGACGCCCCCGCCCCGCCCGGCACCGGCCCCGGCGGCACCTCCCGCGCCCCGTCCGGGCCCGCCGCCCGTCCGCCCGCGGCGCCCGGCCCCGGCCACGGCGACCCCGGTACGGCCCCCGGGCAGCGCATCGGGCTCTACGGCCCCGCCCAGCCCGAAGCCGGCTACGGCACCGCCGCCGACCGCCGGATGCGCACGGTTCCCGTCCCCGCTCCCGTCGCCCTGCCCGACGCCTCCGCCCTCGAACGCTCCCTCCGCCCCCTCCAGCGCTACCGGCCGCCCGTCCGCGCCGTCCGCCGCGAACTGGACGAGATCGCCACCGCCGACCGGGCCGCCGACACCGGCATCGTCGTCCCCGTACTGACCGCCGTCCGCCGCCGCGAGGCCCGGATCGCCCTGGTCATGGACCAGTCCAGCTCCAACGCCATCTGGTCCGGCGCCCTGGAGGAACTCCGCCGGATCTGCGAACGCGCCGGCGCCTTCCGCGAGGTCACCGTCCACCGCATCGCCGAGGACGCCCCCTTGCCCGCCCATCTCGGCGACCCCACCGGACAGCGGATCACCGTCGTCCTCAGCGACTGCGCGGGCCCCCTCTGGCGCAGCGGCCGGATGCAGCGCCTGCTGCACTCCTGGGCGGCCACCGCACCCGTCTCCGTCGTCCAGCCGCTGCCGCAGCGCATGTGGGGCCGGACCCATCTGCCCGCCCGCCCCGGCCTGCTGCGGCGCCGCGAAGGTCCCGCGGGACGGCTGGAGTTCGTGCCCCGGGGCGGCGCCGACGGCATGGGCGCCCCCGGCATTCCGGTACCCGTGCTCGCCCCCCGCCGCTCCTCCTTCGACGCCTGGACCAAGCTGATCGCGGGCGCCACCGGCCAGTCCCTGAACGCCGCCGCCGCGACCGTCTTCGCCCGCCACCGGCCCACCGCCGCCCGCCCGCGCGCCGACCGCCGGATCGACCCCGCCGAGCGGGTCCGCGCCTTCCGGCGCACCGCCTCGCCGGCCGCGGCCCAGCTGGCCGTCTATCTCTCCGCCGTACCGCTGGTGCTGCCCGTGATGCAGCTCGTCCAGCGCGCCATGCTGCACCGCAGCGGCCCCGACGTCCTCGCCGAAGTCCTGCTCAGCGGGCTGCTGCGCCGCGACGACCGGGCCGCGGGCGCGGACGGCGCGGCCGAGACGCAGGACGGGCCCGCGTACGCCTTTCTGGACGGCGTACGGGAGGAACTCCTCGGCCAACTGGGTGCGGGCAGCGCCTCGCTGGTCCTCAAACAGTGCTCCGAGTACGTCGAATCACGGTACGGGCGGAGCGTCCGCAACTTCCCCGCGATGGCCGCCGCCTTCCTCTCCGGGGCCGTCGACCCGCGGGAGGAGGAGCCCACCGCCGAAGCCTCCGGAGCGGAGAACCGCAAGCTCTGGGCCTTCGCCCAGGTCTCCACCCAGGTACTGCGGCGGCTCGGCGGACCGTCGCCCACCGCCACACCGCTCGCGGGCGCCGAGGCCGCCGACGGGCCCGGCGGGCTCGCCGCCCGCGCCCGCGCCTGCCTCGACCACTTCGGCGAGCACGGCACCGTACGCGATCTGGACTCCGCGATCCGGCTGCTCGGCTCCGCCACCCAGGCCGAACGGCGCGCGCCCCGGCGGGCCGCGCTCTACGGGGAGCTCGCCGAGGCCCTGCTGCGCCGCTGGTTCCTGCGGCCCGTGCCCGAGGACCTGCCCGAGGCGCTCGATGCCGCACAGAACGCGATCAGCGGGGCGCCCGCGGCCCATCTGACCCTGGCCAGACTGCTGGAGATCATGGCCGGGGAGGTATCGGCCGGACGGCTCAGCGCGAAGCTCCTGCCCGAATGGGTGGCGGTACGGGCCGCGGCGGCCGGCGACGGCCGCGCCCCCGGCGACACCGACGCCCCCGAGCCCGCCGCCGCAGTGCTGCTGGCCGCCGCCGACAGCAGCCTCGCCGAGCTGACCGAGGGCCCCCAGCGCTGGGACACCGCCCTGCGGGCCGCCGCGACCCCCGTCCGGGTCCGTGTCCTGCGGCGACTCGCCGTCACCGGGGCGCCGTACGGACCGGACACGCCCGCCGCCTGGTTCACGGCCACCCTCGGGACGGCCGTGGCCGTCGTCGACGCCTTCGTCGACGAGACCCGGGCCGGGCTCGACGGCTACGCCGGGGCCTACCCGGAGCCCGGACCCGACCCGTCCGCCGGGCCCGGCGGCCCCCGGACCGGGCGGGAGCGGGACGCCGCCCGCGAGGAGGCGCTGCTGCTGCGCGGCGGGCTCCTCCTCGAACTCGCCCGCCACCACCGGGGCGAGGGGCCCGTCCCCGCGGACAGCCCCGACCCGGCGGCGTCCCGCGGCTACGCGGAACGCGCCGAGGTCGACCTGCTCGCCGGAATCGACGCCTTCGATGCCTTCGACGCTTCCGATTCCGGCGATACGGCGGGTTCCGCGGCCGCCGCCACCGGCGCGCGGGAGACGGTCCGCGTCTGGCTGGAGTACGCCGACGCCATCGCCTTCAGCAGCGAGCACCCCGACGACGACGCCCGGCTCCGGATACTCCAGGCCCTCGACCAGGCCCGCCGCACCGTCGACCGCGACGAGGCCGCCGAGGCGGACATCCTGCTGCGCATGGGCCGGCTGCTGGAGGAGCGGTACGCCGCCAGCGGAAGCTGGTCCCACCGGGATTCGGTGATCGCCGCCTGGACCGAGGCCCTGCCGCTGCTGCCCTGGCACGACCCCGGGCGCGCCGGGCTGCTCACCTCCCTGGGCCGCCGGCTCGTTGAGCGCGGCATCGACAAGGACGCGCCCGGTGATATCCGTACCGCCGTACGGCATCTGCGCGGTGCCGTCGACCAGACCGCGGTCGGCGACCCGGCCCTGCCCGAACGGCGGGCCCTCCTGGGGCAGGCGTATCTGGAGCGGTTCCGGGCCGAGGGCACCGCGGCCGACCTCCACGAGGCGGACTGGGCGCTGGGCGAGGCCGCCCGGACCACGGCGGACCCGGCGCTCGCGGCGACGGCTTGGTGGCGGCGGGCCGTCGCCGTCGCCCTGCTCGCCCGGCGTACGGCCTCCCGGGCCCGGCTCCTCGACGCCGCCGCCCACTGCCGCCGGGCCGTACGGGGCCCGCGCGAGGTCCTGGAACAGCTGCTGGCCGCCCAGGGGGAACGGGCCGCCCGGCTGACCAGGGCGGCGGGGCCGCGGCGGGCGCAGGAGGAGCACGGGGCGCTGCTGGAGATGCTGACGGAAGCGGCGGGGACGGGGGCGGACATCGGGGCGGACGCGAGCGAGCTGCTCCGCACGGAAATCACCCGCCTGACCGCCTCCCGCTGAGGGCCCTCGCCCCTCCGGGCCCCCGTGGACCAGGCCCCCGCAGCGCACCGCCGCCGCGCCCTCCCGGCTCCGCCCGAACCGGAGGGGGCTGTCTCCCGGCCGCGGCTTGCGAGCCCAGCGCCTCGGCTGCCGGGCGTCGCCCATGACGGGTTTCGCCCGGCCCGGCGGGGGTTCTTCGCCGGCCGCGGGCCGTGGACGCTTTTCGCGCAGTTCCCCGCGCCCCTTCTTGGTCTGTCCGTCCCCGGCTGTGCGGGCGCCGCACCTGAAAGGGCCTGGGGAAGAGCAGCCCAGGGGCGCTGGGGGTCCCCCCCACGCCGCCAGGCGTAGGGGGCGGAACTGCGCGAGCAACCACATCCGGCCCGCGGCCGGGAAACAACCCCCGCCCGGCCGGGCGCTCCCCGTAGCGGGAAACCGCACCAGCTCCGGAGCGCCCCCGGCGGGAAACCGCACCAGCTCCGGAGCGCCCCCGGCGGGAAACCGCACCAGCTCCGGAGCGCCCCCGGCGGGGAACCCCACCAGCTCCGGAGCGCTCCCGCCGGGGAACCGCAGCGGTGCCGGGGCTTCCCGTACGGGAAAAGGGTGGGGCCCGGGTGGCCACGCCCCGAAGGGGTGGTCACCCGGGCCCGAGGAACCCGAGCGGGAGGCGGCTACGCGTCGAAGACGTCCGCCGCCAGCTGCGCCTGCTCCGCCTGGTGGCGCTTCGCGGAGCCCACCGCGGGTGACGAGCTGTGCGGCCGCGAGATACGGCGCAGGCGCTCGCCGTGCGGCACGTCCGCGCCGACCGCCAGGTCCAGGTGGTCGATCAGGTTCAGCGCGATGAACGGCCACGCACCCTGGTTCGCCGGCTCCTCCTGCGCCCAGAGGTACTTCTCGGCGTTCGGGAACTTGGCGATCTCGGCCTGGAGCTCCGCGCCCGGCAGCGGGTAGAGCCGCTCCAGACGGATGATCGCCGTGTCCGTGACGCCCCGCTTCTTCCGCTCCGCGTCGAGGTCGTAGTAGACCTTGCCGGAGGTGAAGACGACCTTGCGGACCGCGGCCGGGTCGACGGACTCGTCGCCGATGACCGGACGGAAGCCGCCGTTGATGAACTCCTCCGTCTTCGACTGCGCGGCCTTCAGCCGGAGCATCGACTTCGGGGTGAAGACGATCAGCGGCTTGTGGTGCGGGTTGTGCACCTGCCAGCGCAGCAGATGGAAGTAGTTCGACGGCAGCGTCGGCATGGCGACCGTCATATTGTCCTGCGCGCACATCTGGAGGAAGCGCTCCGGGCGGGCGGACGAGTGGTCCGGGCCCTGGCCCTCGTAGCCGTGCGGCAGCAGCAGGGTGACGCCGGAGGTCTGGCCCCACTTCTGCTCGGCGGAGGAGATGAACTCGTCGACGACGGTCTGCGCGCCGTTGACGAAGTCGCCGAACTGGGCCTCCCACATGACCAGCGCGTCGGGGCGGGCCAGCGAGTAGCCGTACTCGAAGCCCATCGCCGCGTACTCGCTGAGCAGCGAGTCGTAGACGTTGTAGCGGGCCTGCTCGTCGGTCAGGTAGAGCAGCGGGGTGTAGTCCTCGCCGGTCTCCTGGTCGACCAGGACCGCGTGGCGCTGGCCGAAGGTGCCGCGCCGGGTGTCCTGGCCGGAGAGCCGGACCGGGGTGCCCTCCATCAGCAGGGAGCCGATGGCGAGCGTCTCGCCCATGCCCCAGTCGATGGTGCCGTCCTCGACGGAGGCGGCCCGGCGCTGGAGCTGCGGCAGCAGCCGCGGGTGGACGGCGACATTGTCCGGGATGCTCACCTGGGACTCGGCGATCCGCTTGACGACCTCCTGGGAGACCGCGGTGGTCACCGCGACCGGGAAGTCCGCCTGCGGGTCCGGGACCAGGGTCGGCGCCGGCTGGCTGGTGGCCTCGCGGACCTCCGCGAAGACCTTCTCCAGCTGGCCCTGGAAGTCCTGGAGCGCCTGCTCGGCCTCTTCGAGGGTGATGTCCCCGCGCCCGATCAGCGATTCGGTGTAGAGCTTGCGCACCGAGCGCTTCTTGTCGATCAGGTTGTACATCTGCGGGTTGGTGAACTGAGGGTTGTCGCCCTCGTTGTGACCGCGGCGGCGGTAGCAGATGAGGTCGATCACGACGTCCTTGTTGAACGTCTGGCGGAACTCGAAGGCCAGCCGGGCGACCCGGACACAGGCCTCGGGGTCGTCGCCGTTGACATGGAAGATCGGCGCTTCGATCATCCGCGCGACGTCCGTGGCGTACATCGAGGAGCGCGAGGACTCCGGGGCGGCGGTGAAGCCGACCTGGTTGTTGATGACGAGGTGGACGGTGCCGCCGGTGCGGTAGCCGCGGAGCTGCGACATGTTCAGCGTCTCGGCGACGACGCCCTGGCCCGCGAAGGCCGCGTCGCCGTGGAGGGCGACGGGCAGCACGGTGAAGTCGGTGCCGCCCTTGTTGATCACGTCCTGCTTGGCGCGGGCGACGCCTTCGAGGACCGGGTCGACCGCCTCCAGGTGGGAGGGGTTGGCGACCAGGGAGACCTTGATCTGCTCGCCGTCGAGGCCGGTGAAGGTGCCCTCGGCGCCCAGGTGGTACTTGACGTCGCCGGAGCCGTGCATCGACTTCGGGTCGAGGTTGCCCTCGAACTCGCGGAAGATCTGGGCGTACGACTTGCCCACGATGTTCGCGAGGACATTGAGCCGGCCGCGGTGGGCCATGCCGATGACGACCTCGTCGAGGCGGGCCTCGGCGGCGGAGTCGATGACCGCGTCGAGCAGCGGGATGACGGACTCGCCGCCCTCCAGCGAGAACCGCTTCTGGCCGACGTACTTCGTCTGGAGGAAGGTCTCGAACGCCTCGGCCGCGTTCAGGCGGCGCAGGATCCGCAGCTGCTCCTCGCGCTCCGGCTTGGAGTGCGGGCGCTCCACCCGGTCCTGGATCCACTTGCGCTGCTTGGGGTCCTGGATGTGCATGAACTCGATGCCGGTGGTGCGGCAGTACGAGTCGCGCAGAACGCCCAGCACCTCGCGGAGCTTCATCAGGGTCTTGCCGGAGAAGCCGCCGACGGCGAACTCGCGCTCCAGGTCCCAGAGGGTCAGCCCGTGCTCGGTGATGTCGAGGTCGGGGTGCTTGCGCTGGCGGTACTCCAGCGGGTCGGTGTCGGCCATGACATGGCCGCGGACCCGGTAGGAGTGGATCAGCTCGAAGACCCGGGCGGCCTTGGTGACGTCGTCGTCGTGGGAGGCGTCGATGTCCTTGAGCCAGCGGACCGGCTCGTAGGGGATCCGCAGGGCCTCGAAGATCTGGTCGTAGAAGCCCTCCTCGCCGAGGAGGTAGTTGGCGACGACCCGCAGGAACTCGCCGGACGCCGCGCCCTGGATGACCCGGTGGTCGTAGGTCGAGGTCAGCGTCATGACCTTGGAGATGCCCAGCTTGTTCAGGGTGTCCTGGGAGGTGCCCTGGAACTCGGCGGGGTAGTCCATGGAGCCGACACCCATGATCACCGACTGGCCGGGCATCAGCCGGGGCACGGAGTGGACCGTGCCGAGGCCGCCGGGGTTGGTCAGCGAGACGGTGACGCCGGTGAAGTCGTCCATCGTCAGCTTGTTGCTGCGGGCGCGGCGGACGATGTCCTCGTACGCCTGCCAGAACTCGAAGAAGTTGAGGGTCTCGGCCTTCTTGATGGCCGCGACAACGAGCTGGCGGTCGCCGTTCGGCTTCACCAGGTCGATGGCGAGGCCGAAGTTGATGTGCTCCGGCTTGACCAGGGTCGGCTTGCCGTCCTTCTCCGCGAACGACCAGTTCATCGACGGCATCGCGCGCAGCGCCTGCACCATGGCGAAGCCGATGAGGTGGGTGAAGGAGACCTTCCCGCCCCGGGCGCGCTTCAGGTGGTTGTTGATGACGATGCGGTTGTCGAAGAGCAGCTTCACCGGGACGGCGCGCACGGATGTGGCCGTGGGCACCTCCAGCGAGGCGTTCATGTTCTTCGCGACGGCGGCGGCCGGACCGCGCAGGGTGACCAGCTCGGGACCGGCGGCCGGCGTGGCGGCGGGCGCCTTGGCCGCGGCGGGCT
Source organism: Streptomyces sp. NPDC003691 (assembly GCF_053981115.1). Classification (NCBI taxonomy): domain Bacteria; kingdom Bacillati; phylum Actinomycetota; class Actinomycetes; order Kitasatosporales; family Streptomycetaceae; genus Streptomyces; species Streptomyces sp. NPDC003691. The sequence goes on from NZ_JBSFNQ010000020.1 coordinate 31,148, forward strand.
TCGCCGCGGGGGCGGGTGCCGGGGCCGGGGGCGCCGCCGGGGCGGCGGGTGCCGGGGCGGGCTGCGCGGCCGGAGCGGGCGCCGGAGCGGGCTGCTGCGGGGCGGGGACGGCGGCCGGGGCCCGGGTGGCGGTGGGAGCCGGCGCCGCCGGGGCGGCGGCAGCGCCCTCGGCCGGAGTCTCGGCGGTGTTCTTCGCACCCGGCTTGTAGTCGGCGAAGAAGTCCCACCAGGCGCGGTCTACCGAATCGCGATCCTGGAGGTACTGCTGGTAGATCTCGTCGACGAGCCACTCATTGGCACCGAAGGCGGCGGCAGGGCCCTGCCCCGGCGTGCCTCGGTCGGCCGGAATGTTGGTGTTACTGGGGGACTGAGACGACACGGCGGCAACCGCCCTCTTCCGCTTCACAAGGTGATGGACAGCGGAAATAAAGGCTACGCCTCCTGGGGCCTCAGATGCAGGCCGGACCGGTCATCGTCATGTAAGTCACATCGAAAGCCGGGTTTCATTGCAAGGAATGGCGGGAAACAAGCACAGTTTGCCCATGTCGGGGAGGTAACGCACCCGCGTCCCGGCGGGTCCGCCGCGGCGGCGGGAAGGGCCCGGCCGCCGCTCCGGCCCGGTTCCGGCCGGGGTCCGGTGGTCCGGCGGCGTTCCCGCCCGCCGGAGATCCCTTGCCGGATACACGCACCACGGCGGCCGACGGTTCGAACCCTACGTCAACTGACGTCTGACCGGGATTCCCGGAAGAGTGACCCGGATCCGGCAGCCCCGGGTGGATTCGGCCACTCCGATCCGCCCGCCGTGCAGATCGACGGCCCAGCGGGCGATCGCCAGGCCCAGCCCCGTACCGCCGTCGCTGCCCTTGCCGTGCGGGAAGGCCACCTGTCCCCGGTTGAACCGCTCGAAGACCCGGTGCCGCTCCTGCTCCGGGATGCCGGGGCCCTCGTCGAGGACCTCCAGCTCCAGCGACTCGGACTGCTGGCCGCGGCGGGCCCGGAGGGTGACCCGGCCGTGCGGCGGGGAGTGCTTCACCGCGTTGTCGACCAGATTGGCCACCACCTGGTGGAGCCGCTCGGTGTCGGCGTAGGCGGTGAGGTCCGGCGGTGACACGTCGAGGTGGAGATGGACGTCGGTACGGGTGTGGCGGCCGGAGCCGGAGGCCAGCCTGCGATGCGCGTCCGCCAGGTTCGCCTCCTTCAGCACCCCCGACAGATAGGGCCACACCTCGAAGCGGTGCGCCCGCAGCGGTACGACGCCGTTGTCGAGCCGGGAGAGGTCGAGCAGTGTCTCCACCAGCCGGCCCAGCCGCTCGGTCTGGGTGAGCGCGGTCCGCATGGTCTCCGGGTCGGCCGCGGACACCCCGTCGACGACGTTCTCCAGCACCGCCCGCAGCGCGGCGATCGGGGTGCGCAGCTCGTGCGACACATTGGCCACCAGCTCCTTGCGGTGCCGGTCCACGGCCTCCAGATCGTCCGCCATGCGGTTGATGGTGGCGGCCAGGTCGCCCAGCTCGTCGCGGCGGTCGGCGCCGAGGACCCGGCGGGTGTAGTCGCCGTGGGATATGCCCTTGGCGACCCGGTTCATCTCGTCCAGCGGAGCGGTCAGGCCATGGGCGAAGAACTGGGTGATCAGCAGGGTCGCGATGATCGAGAAGACCGTGATGAAGCGCAGCTCCGTCGAGGTCTTCAGGGCGACCAGCAGCAGGCCGGTGGTGATGAAGACCGAGACGACGACAAGGACGCCGAGCTTGGTCTTGATGCTGATGGGGAGCGTGGTGCGGCGCCGCACCCGGCACGCGTCCAGCGGCCCGTCCCGCCCGTCCGCTCCGTTCCGCGCGCCTGTGCCGGCCCGCCCGGCGGGCCGGGGGGCTGCCGGGGCCGGGAGGCCGCACCCGGCGCCCGCCCCGGCGCCCGCCCCGGTACCGGCCCGGGCATCCGCCGCCGGACCGGCCCCGGCACCGGCCCCGGTGCCGGCGCCCCGGCCGTCCCTCGCCCCGCGGACCCGCCTCATGGCGCGGGCGTCTCCAGCGCGTAGCCGACCCCGTGGACCGTACGGATCCGTTCCGCGCCGATCTTCCGGCGGAGCGCCTTGATATGGCTGTCCACCGTCCGGGTCCCCGAGGCGTCCGCCCAGTCCCAGACCTCGGCGAGCAACTGCTCCCGGGAGAGCACCGCGCGCGGTGTGTTCGCCAGACAGACCAGCAGATCGAACTCCGTCGGTGTCAGATGGACGTCGTCGCCCCGGACCCGGACCCGCCGCTGGGCGTGGTCGATCTCCAGCTCGCCGAGGCGGAGGATCCCGCTGCGCGGGGTGACCGCCGCCAGCGCGGCCCGCTCCACCCGGCGCAGCAGGACATGCACCCGGGCCGCCAGCTCCCGCATGGAGAACGGCTTGGTCATGTAGTCGTCGGCGCCGACGCCCAGCCCGACCAGCATGTCCGTCTCGTCGTCGCGGGCGGTGAGCATTAGCACCGGGACCGGCCGCTGGGCCTGGACCCGGCGGCAGACCTCCAGACCGTCGAAGCCCGGCAGCATCACGTCCAGCACCATCAGGTCGGGCTGCCAGGCGTCGGCCGCGTCCACGGCCGCCGGGCCGTCCGCGGCGGTCTGCACCAGGAAGCCCTCGGCCCTGAGCCGGGCTGCGATGGCGTCCACGATCGTCGAGTCGTCCTCGACGACCAGCACCCGCCGCTGCGCGCCGGGTGTGGCCGCGACGCCGGTCTGGGTGGTGGTTTGAGTCTGTTCCATCGCCCGCCCCTGTAAGCGCTCTCGGGAGATTCACGCTCGTTGTCGATCCGGTGTGTGGTTCAGCAGACTAAAGGCACTTCAGGCGTCGCGGCTACGCAGGGCCGACGGCGAGGTGGACCACGTCCGGTACGCCCCGGGCAACCGGGATCTCTTCGGTTCTTACCCCGCTGAATCCGGCATTCCGCAAAGCTCGTTCAAACTCCGGGGACGGCTGCGCGGACCAGATCGCGAGCACTCCGCCGGGGGCCAGGGCGGCCCGGCACAGGGCGAGTCCGGCGGGGGTGTAGAGGCCCGCGTTGTCCTCGGTGACGGTCCAGTCGGGGCCGTTGTCGATATCGAGGCAAAGGGCGTCGTACCGGTGCGCCGAGGTCCGCAGATGGGCCAGCAGATCCCTGCTGACGATCACGCTCCGGGGGTCGGCGACGGCCGCTCCCGAGATCTCCGCGAGCGGCCCCGTCAGATGCCAGTCGACGATGGCGGTCTCGCGTTCGACGACGGTGATACGCCCCCAGCGGGGGCTCGCCGCGGCATGCGCGAGGGAGAACCCGACGCCCAGCCCGCCGATCAGCAGCGAGGGCCGCCCGGGGCGCTTTTCGGTCGTTCTCACCGGTCCGGGGCGGCCGTCGGCGGTGAGCGTTTCGAACGCCGCGTCGACCAGGCGCCGTTCGGACCGCCCGTCCGAGGTGTCCATCAGGAAGCAGCCGTTGGCGATGATCTCGTGGTGATCACCCCGCCGCCGCAGGACGACTTCTCCGTACGGCCCCTCCCGGCGGTCCAGTGTGACGGGTGCGGACATGGGGCCTCCGGTGACCTGGGGTGCGGTGGACGGGGCCATGGTCGCCCGGCGGGGCGGGGCGTGCGAACGAATTCGGCCAGTGCATCCGCCGTCGGCCGTTTCGGACCACTGGGGCCCTTCGAAACGGTCCCGGCCGCGCCTGCGGGTCCCGCCGCCTTCTCCGGTTTCCTCAGGCCCGGCCGGTCCGCGCCCCCCGCCACAGCCAGGCCGCCGCCCCCGCCGTGTACAGGACCGCCGCCGTCGCCCAGGCCCCCGCCTCCGGCCCCGGCCGGACCAGCCACCCCGCGGCCCCGGCCGCCCGGGCCGCCGCCGGATCCTGGAGCAGCAGAAAGGCCAGACCCCCGTAGAGCGCGGCTGGCAGCCAGCCGGCCCCGGCCCCGGCGACCACCGCCGTGAGCAGCGTGATCCCGGTACAGCCCAGCAGGTTCCGGATCGCCGCGGGGGAGCCGTATATCTCCGGGCTGCCGGTCACCGCGAGCGCGAACGCCCCGGCGGCCGCGCCGGTGAGACCGAGGAGGTGCAGCAGCCTCGGCCGCCACCAGGCGCGCGCCGCCGCCCGGTCCAGCTCGCCGCTCGGCGTATCCAGCCCGGTTCCGATGACCGCGGCCACCACCAGCGGGGCCAGCACCACCAGCGGCAGCCGGTTCGCGGGGTCCGAGACACCGCCCGCCCGTACCAGCCGGGGCGCGGCCCAGGCGGTGAGCAGCGCCGTCGCGAGAAGGGCGGCGAGAGCGCCCGGCAGCCCGCGGGAGCGCCCGTACAGCACGACCGGGTGGAGGGCGGCGGGCCCGCGGCGGGGCGTCCGGCGGCGGGCCCGTACGGGAGGGCGGGGCGCGGTCACGGGGCGGGCACCTGCTCCGGCGCGCCGCACGGGTCCGACGCCAGCAGCCGGGCCAGGTAGGCGCGGGACGCGGCGGGCGTCATGGCCGTCAGCCGCGCCAGATGCCGCCGGGCGTCGGGGGACGCGTACTTCCACTGCCTCTCGTACGGGAAGAGCCACTGCACCGCGGCGGACGTGATGTCGGCGGACCGTTCCCACCCGGGCCGGTCGACGGCGCACCAGCCGAAGAGGCCGGTGACGGCCCAGTGCGCATAGCCCACCGGATCCTGGAGCCGGCCGCGGAACACCTGCCCGTCCAGGTACGGCAACTGGGCCTCGCCCGGCTTCAGCCTGCTGTCCGGGATCTCCGTCCAGCGGACCGGGGCGCCGGGGACGCCCCGGAGCCTGCCGTGGAGGCCGCTCAGCGCGGCGGTGACGTCCGGCCGCAGCCGCTCGTTCCGCGCCTCCAGACAGATCTGCGGATCCCCGCCCCGGCAGACCTGCCGGGACAGGGCCGGGCTGTCCCGCCACAGTCCCTCGCCGGTCTGCACCAGGACGGCCGCGCCGCCGGCCGCGACGGCCAGCGGCACCAGCGCGAAGGCCCGGCGCCGGGCCGCGTACAGCAGCAGGGCCGTCGCGCCGACGCCGCCCGTCCACAGCACCGACGCCGGGACGAACCACCACACCGGTTCATGTGCCGAGAGTTCGATCCGGTCGGCCGGGTTCAGCACGGCCGGGCTGCCTTTCTCCGCCCCCTGGTCGTACTGGAGCGAGACCAGCGCCAGCCACGCCGCCATCCCCAGCAGCGGCGGGGCCAGCCGCCAGGCCACCAGCCGCCCGGCGAGGAAACCGAGCACACCGAACACGGCCACCGCGACCGCGTCGGCCACGAGGACGGAGCCGTACGGACCCCCGGCACTCGCGTACGGCCGGGTCGCCAGGACCGTCGTGAGGCCTCCGAGCAGGATCGCCGCCACGGGCCAGACGACGACCGGCGCGACGGCGACCAGTGTCTGGCGCAGCGGCCCGCGGGCGGCCCCGGCCCGCAGCTCCAGGGTGCCCCGCCGCCGCTCCCGGCCGCCCTGCCAGGCCCCCGCGGCGAGCGCGATCGGCCCGCCGAACTGGACGGCCCCGATCCGGAGCAGGTCCGCCCCGTCCAGCCAGTACGACTGCCAGTCGCCGTCCGGATCCGCCTTCTCGTACAGCAGCAACCCGATGGCGAACGCGGTGGCCGCTCCCGCCCACGGTCCGACACCGCGCAGCAGTTCGGCCCGGAGGGGGTGACCGGACCCGGCCCGGGGTACGAGGCGGCGCGGACGGAATCCGGGGCAGGCGGAGGGGGCGGGAGGACGGGGCACGGCTGTCTCCAACGGGGTGGTGGGCGGGTCCGGGAGTCCGGCACCGGGCGGGGCGGGTGCTGCTCACGGGGCCGGGTGGCCCGCAGCCCGGGCGGCACGGTGGGCGCGCAGGGCCGCCGTATAGCCGCGTTCGATCGCGCTGCCCTCCTCGCCCGCCCCGGTCGCCCCGCCCGCTTCACCGACGCTGCCGCCGTCCCGTGCGAGCGCCGACAGTTCGGGTGTCGTGCCCCGCCAGGCGACCCGGCCCGACTCGACGACGGTCACCCGGGAGCAGGCGGCGGCCACGTCCTCCACCAGATGGGTGGAGACGATCACCGTCGCCGACCGCCCCAGCTCGCGCAGCAGCGCCCGGAACTCGACCCGCTGCTCCGGGTCCAGCCCGGCGGTCGGCTCGTCCAGCAGCAGCAGTCCGGGCTCGTTCACGATCGCCTGGGCGATTCCGGCCCGGCGGACCATGCCGCCGGACAGGGTGCGCAGCTTCGCGTCGGCGCGGTCGCCGAGACCGACGCGCTCCACCGCGTACCGGACCGCGTCCGGCACCCGGTCCGCGGGCATCTCCTTGAGCCAGGCCACGTACGCCACGAACTCGCGGACCGTGAAACCGGGGTAGTGGCCGAACTCCTGCGGGAGATAGCCGAGTCTGCGCCGTACCTCGGTACGGCCGCGGTGGGCCGACACATCACGGCCCAGCAGGGCGACCCGGCCCGCCGAAGGCGCGGCGACCGTCGCGAGGACGCGGATCAGGGAGGTCTTCCCGGCTCCGTTGGGACCCAGCAGACCGTGGACCCCGGTGCCGAAATCGAGGTCCACCGCGTCCAGGGCGACGGTGCGCCGGTGGCGGACCGTCAGTCCCGAGACGTCGACGGCGGGTTCCTGGGGTTCCCGGGGGACGGTGCTCACGCTTTCTCCGGATGGTCGAAGGACGAACGGCGCAGGACGAGCAGTCCGGCGCAGAGTGCGGCGGCGGCCGCCCAGTAGGCCTGGGCCCCGGCCCCGGAGAGCAGCGGGGCCAGATGGCTGCTGATCCGGCCGGTGCCGGGCCCGGCGGCGACGGCCGGCAGCAGGGCGAAGGCGAGCCAGCCGCCCGCCAGTACGGCGGCCGCGGTCCGCAGACCGGTCCAGGTGCCCAGCGCCAGGGATCCGGCGGTGAGCGCCAGCGCGGGCAGCAGCCAGGCCGCCGCGCCGGGCGCGCCGGAGGCGGCGGGCAGCAGTGCGCCGGTCGCCGTCAGCAGTGTCACGCTCAGCGCGAGGACCACAGCCGAGCGGGTCAGCAGCAGCCGCAGACCGCCGGACGGCGTGGCCGCGGCGATCTCGTGCAGGGGGTCGGCGTGCCGTCCGTACGAGAGCGCGACCCCGGCGGGCGGCAGGGCCGGCGCGAGGGCGAGCAGCAGTGGACGGGTGTCGGCGGAACCGGTGCCGTACGAGAGGGCGAACGCGCCCGCGACCACGGCCGCCAGCGCCCCGAGCCAGCCCCGGCCGAGGGCGGGCCCGGCTGCCCGGAACCACCCGGTCCGGAGCGGCCCGGCGGGCTCCGGGTACCTATCCCCACGCTCCCGCCGCCGCCCGTGCCCGGGTCTCGGGCGCCGGTCGCCGCCCCGGCCGGGGGCGCTGAGACGGCCGAGGCTGAGTGCCTTGTCCCGGCGCGACGCGGATACCGGTACGGCCGCGAGCACGGCGGCGCGGACATCGGCGACGACGGCACCGGCGGCCGTCTCCCGGACCGCGGCCGAGACATCGGCGGCGCACCGGGCGCACCCTTCGAGGTGCTTCTCCAGGGACCAGGCGTCGGGTTCGCGGACGGTCCCGGCGGCGTACGCGGCGGCGAGCGCCCCGCCCACATGCCAGGCCCCGGGGCCCGTCGGCCCGCCCGCCGCCCGCCCGCCCCCGGCCTCGCCCGGGCAATCCCCGCCCCTGGCCTCGCCCGGGCCATTCCCGCTCCGGGCCTCGCCCCGGCACTCCGCGCCCCGGGCCTTGCCCGCGTCCGCTCCGCTCCCGCCCGTGAGCCCGGGTTCCCGGCCCCCGCCGCCCCGGCCCGTGTCCGCCCCGGCACTCGTGCCCGGGCACTCCGCGCCCCGGGCCGGCCCGGTGGTTCCGTCGGTCATGCCGTACCTCCCAGGGGGTGCGTTTCCCGCGCGATGTGTTCCAGGGCGGCGCGGAGTTCGGCCCGGGCCCGCCGGGCCCGCGTTTTGACCGTGCCTTCCGGGATGCCGAGGAGCCCGGCCGCCTCACGGGTGGTCAGCCCGTCGACGACGGTGGCCCGCAGCACCTCGCGCAGCTCGGGCGAGATCCGGTCCAGCGCGGCGCCCACATCCCCGTACTCCAGCCCGGACAGCACCCGTTCCTCGGCCGAGGGGGCCGCGGCGGGCCCGGCCACGGCGACGGCGGCCGGCCGTTCCTCGCGGAGCCGGGCCCGGCCCGCGTCCGCCAGCCGCCGGGCCGCGATCACCCACAGCCAGCCGCCCGCCTCGCCGCCCCGGTGGGAGGCGGCGGAGCGCCAGACCGTGACAAAGGTGTCCTGGAGGACCTCGCGTACGGTCTCCGGATCCCGGCAGCGGCGGGTCAGCCGGGCGTGCAGCCAGCCGGCGTGCCGGTCGTAGAGAGCGGCGAGCGCATCGGCGTCGCCACGGCCGACCGCGCGCAGCAGTGCGGCGTCGTCGGGGCCCGGCCCGTGCTCCGCCTCGCAGCCCCTGGGGCGTATCAGTCTCACACCCGGCCTATCGCACGCCGGGCACGGTTCGGTTCTCGGCGGCCGCGGGAGCGGTGCGTCAGCCGACCCACATCAACAGGGCGTGACCGCGGAGCGCCGTGCTCCGGAAGTATCCGGCGAGGGGCCGGTAGCAGGCCGTGACCAGGCCCAGGGAGTGTTCGTCCGTCCAGTGGGAGACCGGGTAGACCTGTGCGCCGGCGAGGTCGGCCGCGGTCACCCCCTCGACCAGCTCGCCGGGGCTCAGCGTGGCCAGCGCGTCGGACGCGGCGCGGACCCGCTCGGGCGGGAGGAAACACGGCGGCCCGTAACCCCACTCCGCGGCGCCCGGTATCTCCTCCTCCCCGTGGACGATGTCGACGGGGAAGCCGCGGCGGCGCAGCAGGAAGTCGAGGCCGTGCCACGCCCGGTAGGTGTGGTGGGTGCGGTCGGCCGACCGGAGGTTCCCGCTGCCGGCCTCGGCCACCAGCAGGTCGTAGGAGAACTCCCCGGCCCATACGGGCTCCCGGAGCGCCCGGGCCAGCTCGTCGGGGGTCAGCCGGAGGTAGGTGCCGTTCATGCTCATGGCCGGAGGGTAGGGCGGTCCACCGACAGCCGGTCCGCGGACAGCCGGCCCACCGACGGCCGGTCCACCGACAGCCGGACCGCCGTGGCAGGCCCGTCTGTTGCCCGGCATACGGCGCCGGGCGGCCGGGCACACGCTGCCGGGCTTGCCGGGCGGCCGGGTTCACGGGGTGCGGTGCCGTCGCCCGGCCTTGACCCGGCCCGGCCCGGCCTTGACCCGGTCCGGCCCGGGCCGGGTCTTGAGCGCGGCCCGGCCCGCTGGTGGGATGGCCGGTATGACCGACCTCGGACCCGTCGCCTGGCCGCCCGCCCCGATCCGCACCGAGCGGCTTCTGCTCCGGGAGCCCGAGGCCCGGGACCGCGCGGCGGTCGTCGAGCTGCTGGCCTCCCCGGAGGTGGGGCTCTACCTGGGCGGCCCCCGGCCGCGCGAGGAGATCGAGCGCACCGTGCCCGGGGTGCCCGAGCGGCGCTCCGGGCTCTTCACCGTCGATCTCGGCGGGGCGATGATCGGCCGGGTCGCCCTCACCCGGGACACCGGGCATCTTCCGCAGGCCGCCGGACGGGCCGAGCTGGGCTATCTGTTCCTGCCGCTGGCCTGGGGGCACGGCTATGCCGCCGAGGCCTGTGCGGCGGTGCTCGACTGGTTCGCGGCGGCGGTTCCGGGCGAACCGGTGGTGCTGGCCACGCAGAGCGCGAATCTCCGCTCGATGCGGCTTGCGGCGAAGCTGGGGTTCGCCGAGGCGGAGCGGTTCGAGGCGTACGGCGCCGAGCAGTGGTTCGGCGTCCGGCCTCCGGCCGGGCCACCGGCCTGACCTGCGCGGGACCCGGGCGGCAGGCTCCGTAGCGGGGCGTTCGCTCAGAGTGAACAAGGCTTGGGGAACAATGCTGGACTCCGAAGCATTGAGCCCACATAGCTCAAGTTCACTGCCAAAGGGGAGATCATGGCTGCTGAGTCCGGCGCGTTCACATCGTTCACCCTGCCCCTGCTGCCGCTCGACGACGAGGTCGTGCTGCCCGGCATGGTGGTGCCGCTCGACCTCACCGACAACGAAGCACGGGCCGCGGTGGAGGCCGCCCAGGCCGCCGCCCGCTCATCAGGGGGCAGCAAGCCCGAAGTGCTGCTTGTTCCCCGGGTCGACGGGCACTATGCGGCGACCGGTGTGCTCGGGACCGTCGAGCAGGTCGGACGGCTCTCCGACGGTGACCCCGGCGCGCTCGTCAAGGGGCAGCGCCGGGTCCGGATCGGCGCCGGTACGACCGGGCCCGGGGCCGCCCTCTGGGTGGAGGGTGCCTCGGTCGACGAGTCGCTGCCCGATCCGCTGCCGGGGCAGGTGCTGGAGCTGGCCAAGGAGTACAAGGCCCTGGTCACCGACTGGCTCAAGAAGCGCGGCGCCTGGCAGGTCGTCGACCGGGTCCAGCAGATCGACGACATCGCGCAGCTCGCCGACAACGCCGGGTACTCGCCGTTCCTGAGCGTTGCCCAGAAGATCGAACTGCTCGACACCGGCGACCCGGTCGCCCGGCTGCGGCTCGCCGCCGAGCAGTTGCGCGAGCACCTCGCCGAGCAGGACGTCGCCGAGTCCATCGCCAAGGACGTCCAGGAGGGCGTCGACAAGCAGCAGCGCGAGTTCCTGCTCCGCCGCCAGCTCGACGCGGTCCGCAAGGAGCTGCGCGAGCTGAACGGCGAACAGGAGGGCGAGGAGTCCGACGACTACCGGGCCCGCGTCGAGGCCGCCGAGCTGCCGGAGAAGGTGCGCGAGGCCGCCCTCAAGGAGGTCGACAAGCTGGAGCGGGCCAGCGACCAGAGCCCCGAGGGCTCCTGGATCCGCACCTGGCTGGACACCGTCCTGGAGCTGCCGTGGAACGAGCGGACCGAGGACGCGTACGACATCCGGGGCGCCAAGTCCGTGCTGGACGCCGAGCACGCCGGTCTGGAGGACGTGAAGGAGCGGATCACCGAGTATCTGGCGGTACGGAAGCGGCGTGCCGACCGCGGTCTCGGGGTGGTCGGCGGACGGCGCGGCGGCGCGGTGCTGGCGCTGGTCGGCCCGCCCGGTGTCGGCAAGACGTCCATCGCCGAATCCGTCGCCCACGCGATGGGCCGGAAGTTCGTGCGCGTCGCCCTCGGCGGCGTACGGGACGAGGCCGAGATCCGCGGTCACCGGCGGACCTACGTCGGGGCGCTGCCCGGCCGGATCGTCCGGGCGGTCAAGGAGGCCGGTTCCATGAACCCGGTCGTCCTTCTCGACGAGATCGACAAGGTCGGCTCCGACTTCCGCGGCGACCCGGCGGCGGCCCTGCTCGAAGTGCTCGACCCGGCGCAGAACCATACTTTTCGCGACCACTATCTGGAGGTCGAACTCGACCTGAGCGACGTCGTCTTCCTGGCCACCGCCAATGTGCTGGAGGCGATTCCGGAGGCGCTGCTGGACCGGATGGAGCTGGTCCGGCTCGACGGCTACACCGAGGACGAGAAGATCGTCATCGCCCGGGACCACCTGCTGCCGCGCCAGTTGGAGCGGGCGGGCCTGGAGCCCGGCGAGGTCGTCGTCGAGGAGGCGGCGCTGCGGAAGCTGGCGGGCGAGTACACCCGTGAGGCGGGCGTCCGGAATCTGGAGCGGTCGGTCGCCCGGCTGCTGCGGAAGGTCGCCGCCGAGCACGAACTGGGCGGCCGGGAGCTGCCGTACACCATCGGCCCCGGTGAACTCCGCGGGCTGATCGGCCGGCCGCACCATGTGCCCGAGTCCGCCCAGGACCCGGCCGAGCGCCGGACCGCCGTGCCCGGGGTGGCGACGGGGCTCGCGGTCACCGGCGCGGGCGGCGACGTCCTCTATGTGGAGGCATCGCTCGCCGATCCGGAGACCGGGGCGGCCGGGCTGACGCTCACCGGACAGCTGGGTGATGTGATGAAGGAGTCCGCGCAGATCGCGCTCTCCTGGCTGCGGTCGCACGGCGCCGAGACGGAACTGCCCGTCGCGGATCTGAAGGACCGCGGAATCCATATCCACTTCCCGGCGGGCGCGGTGCCGAAGGACGGGCCGAGCGCGGGCATCACGATGACGACGGCCCTGGCGTCGCTGCTGTCGGGGCGGCCGGTGCGGACCGATGTCGCGATGACCGGCGAGGTGTCCCTGACGGGACGGGTGCTGCCGATCGGCGGCGTCAAGCAGAAGCTGCTGGCGGCGCACCGGGCGGGGGTCACCACGGTGATCGTCCCCAAGCGGAACGAGCCGGATCTGGACGATGTGCCGGCGGAGATCCTGGACGGGCTGGAAGTCCACGCGGTCACCGACGTCCGCGAAGTGCTGGCGCTGGCCCTGACCCCGGCGTCGGTGTCCGTCCAGGCGGCGGCGTGACCCCGGCGTCGCTGCCCGTCCGGGCGGCGGCGTGACCCCTCCGGGGCGGGACGGCCGATAACGGCCGTACCGCCCCGGAGCCCCGCGTCGCGCGGGCCGTGCACCGGCGGTCCGGCGGGGTTCCTCCCCTCCTGCGTCCGGCGGCAGCGGGATTCCGGCGCCCCCGGAACCCGTCCGGGCGCGGGCCGTCGGGGACCCCGGAGCCGTCGGGGACAATGAGGGGATGCGTACGCGAACGTCCCAGGAGAACCCGCCCGGTCCGCCCGGCTCCCCCGCGGGGGACCCCGCACCCGGCACGCTCCGGGCCGACTGCGCGAGCTGCTTCGGGCTCTGCTGTGTCGCCCTGCCGTTCACCGCCTCCGCGGACTTCGCGCGGGACAAGGCCGCGGGGGAGCCCTGCGGGAATCTCGACTCCGCCTTCCGCTGCGGGATCCACGCCCGGCTGCGGACCGGCGGCTACCGGGGATGCACGGTCTACGACTGCTTCGGCGCCGGGCAGCAGGTGTCGCAGGAGACCTTCGGCGGCCGTGACTGGCGGCACCATCCGGAGACCGCCCGGTCCATGTTCGGAGTGTTCCCCGTCGTACGGCATCTGCGCGAGCTGCTCCACTACCTCACCGACGCGCTCGCCCAGGAGGCGGCCCGGCCGCTCCACAAGAAGCTCCGGGCCCGGCTCGCGGAGGTCGAGGGCCTGACCCGGCTGGACCCGGACCGGCTCGCCGCGCTGGACGTGGCCGCCCACCGGGAGCAGGTGAACGCGCTGCTGCTGCGGGCCAGTGAGCTGGTGCGGGCGCCCGTGCGGGGCCGGAAGAAGGACCGGCGCGGCGCGGATCTGATGGGCGCCCGGCTGCGCGGCGCGGGTCTGCGCGGGGTGAGCCTGCGGGGCGCGTATCTCATCGCCGCCGATCTGCGGGGTGCCGATCTGAGGCAGACCGATCTCATCGGCGCCGATCTGCGGGACGCCGATCTGTCCGGCGCGGATCTGCGCGGCAGTCTCTTCCTCACCCAGATGCAGGTGAACGCGGCGCGGGGCGATACCGCGACCGGGCTCCCCCCGGCTCTCGACCGTCCCGCGCACTGGTCCTGACCCGGCGGACGGGCCGGACGCGCGGTGGCGGACGGGCTCCCGGGCCCGGACGCGGCGGGGGTACGGCGTCCCCGCCGGGGACGTATCCGGCGGCGGCGCTCTCCGCGGGGGACTCCCTAGCCGTTGGCCAGTGCCACGACCCGGTCGTACGCCCCGTTGAACTTGTTGTGGTCACCGACGATCGGACCCGACGACGTGTACTGCCACATCGTCTGGAAGTCCCAGCCGGCCGGCAGCTCCCCCGGCGCGGTGTTGTACCGGGCGATCCAGAGCGGTGTGCTCGCGCCGAAGCCGCTGTAGTTGCCCGTGCACTGCTTCCACCAGCTCGTCGCCGTGTAGATCACCGGGTCCCGGCCGGTCCGCGCCTTGTAGCGGGCGAGGAAGTCCCGGATCCACGCGACCATCTGGGACGTCGTCTTCCCGTAGCAGGCGGAGCCGTACGGGTTCCACTCGATGTCGAGGGCGCCCGGCAGGGTTCTGCCGTCGCGCGACCAGCCCCCGCCGTTGTTGACGAAGTAGTCCGCCTGGGCCGCTCCCGACGCGGTGTCGGGGGTGGCGAAGTGATAGGCGCCCCGGACCATGCCGGTGTTGTAGGAGCCGTTGTACTGCTGGGGGAAGTACGGGTTCTTGTAGTACGTGCCCTCCGTCGCCTTCACATAGGCCCAGCGCACACCGCTGCTCCAGAGCGCGGGCCAGTCGACGTTGCCCTGGTGGCTGGAGACGTCCACGCCCTCGGTCTGGGCGGCGCGGGTCGGCACCGGCAGGCCGCCCTGCCCGTCGTGCGGGACGACGCCCATGCCCAGGTACGCGGAGCCGCGCGGTGGCGGTTCGGCGCTCCCGGCCGGACCGGGGGCCGCGGACGCGGGGAGGGCGGTGGCGGGGAACAGGACGGCGAGGAGCGCGCCGGCCGCGGTGGTGCGGGGACGGCGGGTTCTCTTCGGTTCGGGGTGGGGAACGGACGTTCCGGATCTCTGCACGGACATAAGCGTGCCTCCGACGGACTCGTGGGGGAGCCTGGCGCTGGGACGGCATGGCACCGCAATGGAGCAACATGGTGTGGACATGCCACGAATAACGCTACGCACGTGGACGAGTGCCACGGAAGGGGCGGAAGGTGGTGCCGTTGGTCTACGCCTGCGAAATACTGACCGAACTGCGGAGACGGTTGTCCTCGGCAGAAACTTTCAGGATTCGGAAAGCGCAGGAGGGGTGCTGACGTGCACGGAAGCAGTACGGGGAGTGAAGCAGCCCCCAACGGTACGAGTGGTGTGGACCAGGTTTTCCTCTCCCTGGAAAGGGAGTTGGCGGTCTTCCTGCGCCGTGCGCGGGCCCAGTCGGGGGAGATGGCCCGCGAGGTCCACCCCGGACTGGAGTCCTCGGCCTACGGATTGCTGGTGCGGCTGGAGGACGCGGGGGCGCAGCGGGCGACCGATCTCGCCGCGTACTTCGGCGTCGGGAAGGCAACGATGAGCCGTCAGCTCCGGGCGCTGGAAGGCGTCGGGCTGGTGGTTCGCGAGCCGGATCCGGCGGACGGCCGGGCATCACTCGTCCGGCTCACCGAAGAAGGGCTGGAGCGGTTCCGCCGAGTGAGGGATGCCCGCCGGGAGCGGTACGTCCGGAAGCTGGCGGGCTGGGACCGCGGTGAGATCGCCGAGCTGGGCCGGCTGCTGCGCCAGCTCAACGACCGGGCCGGGGACTGACCGACCCGGCGGGTCCGTGCCGTACGCCGTGCCCTGCGCGCCGTACCCCGCGCCCCGCGCCCGCGCGCCGCGCCCCGGGCTCACGGCTCCACGAAGACCACCGTCGCGTCGTCGTGCACCTTCCAGCGCGCCGGCGGCTCCACCTCGTCCCGCGTCGCCGTCTCGATCGCCCGGACCCGGTCGATCAGACCCTGCGGGCCCGCCGAGCGCAGCAGGGCGACACAGGCGGCCCAGTCGCCCTCTTTGAAGAGGTCCGTCCAGCGCGAGGCGCCGTCGGTGAGCGCGGTCAGCGAGCGGACCTCCGCGCGCGGGACGCGGCCCGTCACCGCACGGGAGGCGACCCCGGGATCCGCCGCGGCGGTGAAGAAGCCGCCCTCCGCATTGCGCAGGGCGTCCGCCGACGCATGGGTGCGGAGTGCCTCGCGCGGCAGTCTGTCGAGACGGTCGTCGAGCACCGCCCGGACTTCTCCGGAGAGGAATTCCAGCAGCAGGGTGGAGTCCGAAAGCACCAGATACTCCACAACTCCCTCGGGGCCGCCCCACCGGGCCAGGACCACGGTCGCCTGAGGCGTTCTCACGTGA
Organism: Streptomyces sp. NPDC003691; assembly: GCF_053981115.1. NCBI lineage: Bacteria > Bacillati > Actinomycetota > Actinomycetes > Kitasatosporales > Streptomycetaceae > Streptomyces > Streptomyces sp. NPDC003691. The sequence continues at coordinate 46,863 of NZ_JBSFNQ010000020.1, forward strand.
GAAAGGTCACAGGTTTGACGGTGGGCGTCGGCGGTGCGGCGAATTGCCGTGGAGAGAATTCCGGTCAGCGGGAGATCGTGTCTCGACGAGGCGAGTTCGAGCAGCGCACCGCCCAGTCGCGCGGTGAACCAGGGAACACCGTGCACACAGCCGTCGTCACCCCGCGGCGGGGTCACCCCGTCGAGTGCCACCAGCGATCCCCCCTGGCCCGACGCGGGCAGGGCCACCGAAGTCCAGTCTTCATTGGGCCGTTCGGGAAGGCCGGGCGAGGTGGCGAGTTCGATACGCATGATCCCCAGTCTGCATCAGGCTTTCACGTACCCCCCACACCTGCGGATTTCGTACGTACGGGCTGGTCAGACCGGTCGGCGGGGAATGCCGGGGGATATCGCGTGATCGCGGGCGGGCATCTTGCCAAAGCCGGACCGGAAGATCCAGTCAGCGCACCGCCGAAGGGGGTTACGGTCGCTCCGGGGAGTTGTTCGCCAACTCACTGGTGATGTTCACTCGTTCAGGTGGCGGAGCGGCCGAACTGCGTCTCCCTCCCAAAGGCACTGGAATCGTCTGAAGCCGTGCCCGTGCCGGGGTGGGATCTCCTTGTGTGACCGGTCGTCACCTCTGCTACATGGGTCAACGGCTGGACGAGTCGAGCAGGATTGCGAGCACCGGTGCAGAACAAGCGGCCTTCCGGGGCCCCGACGGCCGCCCCACAGGCCCCCGGAACGTTCTCGGCGCAGGACAACCACCTTTCCACGCCCCTGCCCCCGCCCGAAGTTCCCGTCGCGCGCGGCCGCAGCAAGAAGCTGCGCAGCAGACTGGTCATCGGGGTGGCCGTCGTCGCCCTGATCGTCACCGGCGCCGGGGCTCCCGGGCTGCTGGACAGCTCGTCGGAGCTGCACGATGCCCAGCGGCTGGTGACCCTCGCCGAACTCAACCGGCAGGCCGTCACCCTCGCCCACTCCCTCGCCGACGAGCGGGACGAGGTCACCGCGTACATCGCGGCCGGCCGGGAGGGCGACCGGCAGAAGGCCGCGGCCGCGCCCGCCGCCCGGGTCGACCGGCAGATAGAGGAGATCCGCGGCTCCATCCCGGACGAACGGGCCGCCCTCCGCCGCGAACTGGCGACCGTGCCGACCGTCCGCCGCAGCGCACTCGGCGGCAAGGGCACCGCGCTGGAGGCCCACCGGGCGTACACCACCGTCATCGACGGTCTGCACGCGCTCGCCGGCGAGCTGGCCGAGAAGACCCCGCCGCGCGCCGCCGACGGCGCCCGCGCCCATGCCGATCTCGGCCTCGCCGTCGAGCAGGCGTCCGCCACCCGGGGACTGCTGCTCGCCGCCCTCGCGGTGCCGGGCGGCGACTCCGGCTCCGCGGGCGACGGTTCGTCCGACGGCTCCGGCCGCAACGACGGCGGCAGCGACGGCCGGAACGACGGCCAGGGCGGGCAGAACGGCCAGGACGGCGGTACGGGGCAGGACGGCGGTACGGGTCAGGACGGCGCGTCGGACGGCTCCGGCGGCGAGGAGAGCGAGGAGCGGCAGGCCGCCACCCGCGCCCGCGACGCCCTCAGCGCCCTCGCCCAGCAGGCCCGGGTACGGGAGGAGGCGGCGCTCGCCGACTTCGACCAGGACGCGGCCAAGGCCGCCCGGGACTCCCTGCTCGCCACCGTCACCGGCGCCGAGGTCAAGGCCGCCGAGGCCTATCTCACCCGCCTCACCGACCAGCCCCGGCTCTCCGGCCGGGACCTGGACACCGACCCGCGGAAGCTGGCCGCCGCCCTCACCGCCCGCATCGAGCAGATGCGCGGCGTCGAGTCCGCGCTGGCCGCCCAGCGGATCACCGCCTTCGAGCAGTTGCGCGACGACGACGTCACCGAGCTGGAGCTGCGGATCGCCGTCCTGGGCGGACTGCTGCTGCTCGCCGTCGCCGTACTCGCCGCGCTGCTGCGCACCATCACCCGGCCGCTCTCCGTGCTCCGGCGCGGCGCGGCCCGGCTCGCGGCCGCGCCCGCCACCGAGGAGCCCGTCGGCTTCACCGGCCGCAACGACGAGTTCGCCCGGACCGTCCGCTCCCTCAACACCCTGCACGGTGCCGTACGCGACATGGCCGAGCGGGCCCGGAGCCTGGACGCCGCCCGGGACGCGGCCGCCGGGGAGCGGGACGCCCTCGCCGCCGAACTGGCCGCGGCCCGGGCCGAGGCCCGTGCCCGTACCGAGGAACTGACCGCCGATATCGAGCGGTTCCGCCACACCGTCGAGCACACCTTCGTCAATCTCTCCCTGCGCAACCTCGGCCTCGTCGACCGCCAGCTCTCGGTGATCGAGAAGCTGGAGGAGCGCGAGCAGGACCCGGAGCGGCTGTCGACGCTCTTCAAGCTGGACCACATGGCCACCGTGATGCGCCGTCACAGCGAGAACCTCCTGGTCCTCGCCGGGGCGGAGCACAGCCACAGCCATGCCAACGCCGTACCGCTGGTCGATGTGCTGCGCGCCGCGGTCAGCGAGATCGAGCGGTACGAGCGGGTGGTCATCCAGTCCCTCCCGCCCCAGACGCAGATCGCCGGATTCGCGGCCGACGACCTCAGCCATCTCGTCGCCGAACTGCTGGAGAACGCGACCGCGTTCTCCCCGCCGGAGGCCCGGGTCGAGCTGTCGGGCTGGCTCCTGGAGAACGGTGAGGTCATGCTCTCCGTCCAGGACACCGGGATAGGGATGACCGCGGGCCGGCTCGCCGAACTCAACGAGAAGCTGGAGAACCCGGCCTCGTTCGAGGAATCGGGACGGGACGGCGGACCCGCGGCGGACGGCGGCCCCGACGGCCCCGGCCAGGGCTTCGGCAGCAACGGCAGGAGCGGCAAGGGCGGGAAGAACGGCAAGGCCGGGAAGAACGGCAGGAACGGCAAGGCCGCCAGAAGCGGCCGGACCGCCGAACCCGAGGGCCTCGGACTGCGCGTCACCGCACTGCTCGCCGCCCGCCACGGCGTCCGGGTCCAGCTCCGCGACCAGAAGCAGGGCGGGATCACCGCGGTCGTGGTGCTGCCGGTCGCCCTGCTGCCGCAGGGCGCCTCCCCGGACCGCCGCGATCCGCTGGCCGACTCGGGCGCCATGCCCGCCGTACGGCTGCCGGGCTCGGTGGCCGAGGCCAACTCCAATGCCCTGCCCGCCGGTTCCCGCCAGGCCGTGGTCCGCGCCACCGGCTCCGCCGCTGAGCCGGGCGCGGAGACCGGCGCGGCGGCCGCCGCGGACCCGGTGCCGGGCCCGGCTCCGGACCCCGGCGCGGACGCCGGCCGGTACGAGGAGACGGCGACCGGCGCGGAGACCGGCACGGCAACCGGCCCGCATGCGGCGACCGGCCGGAACCCGGAGGCGGACACCGCCGCGCCCGCCGGTTCCGTACCCGCCCCCGCCGCACCGGCCGACGACGCGCCGCCCGCCCTGCCCGTACGGTCGGTCACCCGCCCCGCCGGTCCCGCCCACGGCGCGGCAGCGGACCGGGCCCCCGTCGCGCCCCCGTCCTTCGCCGACCCGTCGGCGTACACCGATCCGCTGGTCGAGGCCGCCGAGGCGGCCGTCCGTGCCGCGGAGCCCGAAGCACACGGCCGGACCGCCGACGGAGACCCCGTGGTGGCCGGAATCGACGAACCCACCTTCGAGATGCGGCTCCCCGACCTCGGAGCCGACCCGGCGGGCCCCACCGGACCCGCCGCACCGGCCGGAACCGCGCGGGCCGGGGAACCCGCGCACCCGGCCGTCCCCGCGCCGCCCGCGCGGAGCACCGGCCCGGTGGACCGGACGGACCCCGGGGGCCCCGCGGACCGCACCGGCCACCAGGACCCGCCGGGGGAGGAGGCCCCGACCGGGCCGGACTCGCCGGTCTGGGACCGGGTCACCGACAAGGGCCTGCCCAAGCGCACGCCCAAGGTCGTCCGGCCCGCCACGGATCCGGGGGAGCGCAGGAGTGGCGGCGTCGACCCCGCCGAACTGAGGCGTAGGCTCGGTGGGTTCCAGAAGGCCGCGGAGGACGGCCGCCGCGAGGCGCAGGCCGAGATCGCCCGTACCGCGGCACCAGAAGAAGCGGGGGACACAGTCGAGGAGGCACGCAGTTGACTGCGACCGGGACGTTCGGCCTGAGCAGTGAGGCCCGCAATCTGCACTGGCTGCTGAGCAATCTGGTGGAGGAGGTGCCCGGCCTGCGTTCGGTCGCCGTCGTATCGTCCGACGGCCTGCTGCTGCTCTCCTCCGACCCCGCTCAGAACGCCGCGGCCACCGGCCCCGCACCGTCCGACGGCCCCAGGGGATCCAGCGCCGACCTCGCCACCATCGTGTCCGGCATCGGCAGCCTGACCGTCGGCGCCGCCCGGCTGATGGACGGCGGCGGGGTCAAACAGACCGTGGTGGCGATGGCGGACGGCTGCGTCTTCATCATGTCCATCAGCGACGGCTCGCTCCTCGGGGTGCACGCCGAGGCGGACTGCGATATGACCGTCGTCGCCTACCACATGGGACTCTTCGTGGGCCGCGCCGGACATGTACTCACCCCCGAACTCCGCAGCGAGCTGCGGCAGTCCCTGGAGGGCGCCCAGTGACCGCCGCCGCCGCGGGACCGGCCGGGACCGGCCCGGCGAAGCTGCCCGTACGCGGCGACAACCGCCGCCCCGCCCGGGTCCGGCCGTACTCGCTCACCGGTGGACGCACCCGCTTCGGGCACGTCTTGCTCGTCGAGACCTTCGTCGCCGCGCTGGAGGCCCCGGCCGACCGGCGCGAGCTGCCGAAGGGCGATCTGTCGTCCCGGGTGATGCCGGAGCTCCAGGCCATCGTCGAGCTCTGCCGCCGGATGCGTACGGTCGCCGAGATCTCGGCGATCCTCAAGATGCCCCTGGGCGTCGTCAGGGTGCTGCTCAGCGACCTGGCCGACCAGGGCAAGATCCGTGTATACGGCACCGGGCAGGGCCCGGGCCGCCCCGAACGCGCACTGCTCGAAAGGGTGCTGAGTGGACTCCGCCGCCTCTGACACGCTCTCCGGTCCACTCCACGGCGGATCGGCGCCCGGCCGCACCGCTCCGCCGGACCGGGCCGCCGCCCCCGGCTTCTTCGGGCTGCCCACCGACGACGGGGAGCCCGAGGAGGGCCTCCAGTCCTGGCAGCTCGACCACACCCGGGCGCCGACCGTCGCCAAGGTCGTCGTCGCGGGCGGCTTCGGCGTGGGCAAGACCACCTTCGTCGGCGCGGTCTCGGAGATCACCCCGCTCCAGACCGAGGCGCTGATGACCGAGGCCAGCGAGGAGACCGACGACCTCTCCGCGACCCCGGGCAAGCTCACCACCACCGTCGCCATGGACTTCGGGCGGATCACGCTCTACGACGACCTGGTGATGTACGTCTTCGGCACCCCCGGCCAGCAGCGGTTCTGGTTCATGTGGGACGACCTGGTCCGCGGCGCGGTGGGGGCCGTCGTACTCGCCGACACCCGGCGGCTCTCCGACTGTTTCCCCGCCCTGGACTACTTCGAGGGCAGCGGCCTGCCGTACGTCGTGGCCGTCAACCACTTCGAGGGTTCGGAACTCTTCGAGACGGAAGACGTGCGCGAGGCCTTGACCATAGCCCCGCATGTACCCATCGTGATCATCGATGCACGGAAGCGGTACAGCGTCGTCGACGCGCTGTCGGCACTGGTCGCCCGCGCGCTGGACGAGACACCCGAGTGACTCCCGGCACCGGAGCCCGGTGCCGCCGGGGCAGCGGCCCCGGGCGCCCGGGCCGGTGCCCGCCCGCCGCCGTCCGTGCCCGGCGCCAGCCGGACCGACCGAGAACCGAGACCCAGAACTGAGAGAAGAGCCAGCCGGATGCGGAAGATACTCATAGTCGGAGCCGGCCAGTCCGGGCTCCAGCTCGCCCTCGGCCTGCAGTCCCGGGGCTACGAGGTCACCCTGATGTCCAACCGCACCGCCGACGAGATCCGGTCCGGCCGGGTCATGTCGACACAGTGCATGTTCCACACCGCGCTCCAGCACGAGCGCGATCTGGAGATCGGCTTCTGGGAGTCCCAGGCGCCCAGGATCGAGGGCCTCGGGGTCTCCGTCGCCGGTCCGCCGGCCGGGGACGCCCCCGAGGGTCCGCTGCCGCGGATCATCGACTGGGTGGGCAAGCTGGACGGGTTCGCCCAGTCGGTGGACCAGCGGGTCAAGATGGCGGGCTGGATGGAGACCTTCGCCCAGCGCGGCGGACAGCTCGTCATCCACGGCGCCGCCGTGTCCGATCTCGACTTCTTCGCCCGTACCTACGATCTGGTGATGGTGTCGGCGGGCAAGGGCGAGCTGGTGTCGATGTTCGGGCGGGACGTGTCCCGCTCGCCGTACGACAACCCCCAGCGCGCCCTGGCCGTCGCCTATGTCCACGGGCTCGGGCCGCGGCCCGAGCACCCGGACTACGACGCGGTCCGGTGCAATCTGGTGCCGGGCGTCGGCGAGCTGTTCGTGATGCCGACGCTCACCACCTCCGGCCGTGCCGACATCCTCTTCTGGGAGGGGATCCCCGGCGGCCCCCTCGACGTCTTCGCGGGCGTCAAGGACCCGGCCGAACACCTGGCGCTGACGCTGGGGCTGATGGAGCGCTTCACGCCCTGGGAGTACGCCCGGGCCGGCAAGGTCGAACTGACCGACGGCGGCGGTACGCTCGCCGGGCGGTACGCCCCCGTCGTCCGCAACCCCGTCGGCAGGCTGCCCGGCGGCGGCGTGGTCCTCGGTGTCGCGGACGTCGTCGTCGCCAACGACCCCATCACCGGACAGGGCTCCAACTCGGCGTCGAAGTGCGCCGCGTCCTATCTGGAGTCGATCACCGAGCACGGCGACCGGGAGTTCGACGAGACCTGGATGCGGGACACCTTCGAGCGCTACTGGACGACCGCGCAGCACGTCACCAAGTGGACGAACGCGATGCTGGCGCCGCCGCCGGAGCATGTGCTGAACCTGATCGGGGCCGCCGGTCAGATACAGCCGGTCGCCGACCGGATCGCGAACGGCTTCGACAACCCCGCCGACTTCGAGAACTTCTTCTTCGACCCGGAGAAGGCGGGCGCGTACCTGTCGACGTTCGCCGGATAGGGCCGAAGAAAGGCCCTCAGGCGGTACGGGACTCCCCGGGGCGGCCGGTCACCGGCCGCCCCGGCGCGTTTTCCCGTCCCGTACGGCTCCGGGGGAGGCGCGGGTCCGTCCCGCGCGGGCCCGGCGTCCGGACGGGCCCGGGCGGCCGCACGCCGGGGGACCGGCACCGGCCCGGTGCGCCGCCGCCCTACGCCGCCGGGGCACCGGTACTACTCGTCCGAGGTCTCCCCGGGCGCCTCCGCCGCGGAGTAGCCCGCGTCCGGGCCGTCCGTCGCGGAGTCGGGGAGCGGCGGCGGGGTGTACTCCGCCAGCGGGGTGCCCGAGGGGTCGGGGCGGACCGCGCCCAGGACCGGGTTGGCCGTCAGCGGGGACACCTTGACCACCGCCCCGGGGCGCGGCGCGTGCACCACCCGGCCGTCGCCGAGATAGAGGCCGATATGGGTGGCCCCGGCGAAGTAGACCACCAGATCACCGGGGCGCAGCTGCCCCACGGGCACCCGCGGCAGGGTCCGCCACTGCTCCTGGCTGGTGCGCGGGATCGTCCGCCCGGCCGAGGACCAGGCCTCCGAGGTCAGCCCCGAGCAGTCGTAGGCGTCCGGGCCCTGCGCACCCCATTCGTACGGCTTCCCGAGCTGGCCGACCGCGTACCGGACCGCCCGCTCGCCCGCCGCCGTCGGCGCCTGGGCGGCCGGAGCACCCGGAGCGGCCGGGTCCGGGGTGCCCTCCGCGGGCGCCCCCAGCGCCCCGGAGCCCGCCAGCAGCGCCTGCGACTCGGGGCTGGTGATACCGGCGAGCTGCTCGGGCGTCAGCGTGGACAGGGTCTCCTCGACGGCGGCGAGCCGCTGGTCCGCCGTCTCACGGGCCCGCTGCCGCTCGGCGGCGAGCGCGCGTTCGGCGTCCAGCGCGGCCCGCGCGGCCCCGGCGAGCCGCTCGGCCCGTTGCGTACGGACCGCGAGCCGGTCCAGCACCGCCAGCCGGTCCGCCGCGGCGCGCCGCAGCAGATGCCCTTCGTCCAGGGCGGCCTGCGGATCCCGGGCGAGCAGCAGCCGCAGCGACGACGGCAGCTCCGAACGGCCCCGGTACTGCTCCCGGGCCAGCAGGCCCGCCGCGTCCCGGCCCGCCGCGAGGGCCTCCCGGGCGGTGGTCAGCTCCCGCCCCAGCCGTGCGGTCTCGGCGCGCTGCGCGGTCAGCCTGCTCTCGGCGGCGCCGTACGCGGCCGCCGCGGACTCGGCCTCGTGGTAGAGCGTGCCGAGCCGGGTGAGCAGTTCGGGGAGGCCGCCCGCCGCCGCGGCACCGGGCTCGGGCACGGCGGGGAGCGAAGGCACGGCGGGGAGCCAGGGCGCGGCGGTCCGGAGAAATGTTCCCGCGGAGGCGGCGGGTGCCGGTACGGCCGCGACCGCCGTGGCCGCCGCGAGCGCGGTCGTGCAGACCGCGCGGAGCATCCTGCCTGACACCTGATCACCTCCGGCCCGGGGGCGGCCGGTTCCGCCCCGTGCTCCGGAGCGTGCGCGCGCCCGGGCCGGGGCGCCTCCCGGGTGGCCGCTTCGGACGCACCCCTTCACTCCTTGCGGCGGTGCGCCCCGGCGTTACGGCGTGTCGGCTCGCCCCGGCGGCTTCGACCAGGGCCACTTCAGCTCGCGCCGCTCCCGGCCCCCGGGGGCGTAGACGTACTTCCAGCCGCGGGGCAGCCCGAGCCGCTTGCCGTAGCCCGCGGGCTCCCGGCGGTAGGCGTGGACAACGGGCGCGCCGCCGTCCTCCTGGGGCACGGGCACCTCGTACCACTTCGGCGGATGCCCGGTGGGCCCGGTCAGGACCTCCAGCACTTCGCCGTCCAGCGGACCCCCGGTGAACGGCGTCTTCTCACTTCTCACACCCCCAGTCTGGCCCATGCCCCGGGGCCTGCGCGGACTGCGGGCCCCGGTGCGGGGCCGGGCTGCGCTACGGCGCTCCGGCGCCCGCCCCGGGCGGTGGGCCCGCGGGCCGGGCGATACGGGCGGCGAAACCGTCCGGCGGTTCCTGCGCCGCCAGGGCGGCGAGCAGCCGCGCGGTCTCCGGGTCCCGTACGGCGGTGGCCGCGAGCAGGGCCGACAGCTGGTCGACCAGCCAGTCCCGCAGCTCCGCGGCGGACGGCTGCTTCCCCTCGTCCAGCCACATCAGGGACGCCGCCTCCACCGCGGCGATCCACGCCCGGACCGTCATCCGCAGCCGCCGGCCGGGCCGTTCGGCGCCGAGGTCGCGCAGCACCCGGTCCGCCGCGGCCCGGCGGACCCCGTCGACGATGGCGGTCGTCCGCGAGGTCTCCACCACACTGCCGCCGCGGAGCAGCGCGCTGAACCCGGCGTCGTGAGAGTCGACGAAGGCCAGATAGCCGTCCATCACCCGCGCCTGGCGTACGGCGGGCGGGCCCGGGTGCGGCTCGGCGAAGCACGCCTCCAGCTCGTCGGCGGCGGAGCGCAGGGCCGCCTCGTACAACTGCTGCTTGCCGCCGGGGAAGTAGCGGTAGACGAGCGGCCGGGAGACCCCGGCGGCCTCGGCGACATCGTCGAGGGACACGTCCTCGGGCGGCCGGTGGGCGAAGAGGCCGAGCGCCGCGGCGAGCAACTGGGCACGGCGCTCCTCGACACCGAGCCGCCGGTAGGCACGGGTGGCCGTCGCGGAACTGGTCATACGGGCAGCCTAACCGCAGGGCGGCCGGGCCCGGCGGGGGCCGCCGGGGGGAGCGGGCGGGCTGCCCCGGATGTCAACAGGGCCCTTGCGGATCACCCGTTCGGGCGGTGAGGGCCGGATGCCGCTGGGTACGCTGACGGCGACAGGCAGACTCCGCAGCATGGGAGCACCGATGAGCGCCGCACGCGACGATGCGCAGGACGACGGGTACCCGCGGTACACCTGGCCCCGCCCGCCGGTCGGCGGCTGGTCGGCGGATGATCTCGACACGCTTCCTGACCTTCCTCCGCATACGGAGCTGATCGACGGGAGCCTTGTCCTCATGAGTCCGCAGGCCGACTTTCATATGGCCGCTCTGCGCTTACTGGAACGCGGTCTCGTCGTCTGCGCCCCGGCGGATCTTTTCGTCGTCCGCGAGATGACGGTCAGGCTGGACCGGCGCAACCGCCCGGAGCCGGACCTGATGGTGGTCCCGCGGGCCACCAGAAAGAACCGGCGGCAGACCTGGTACGCGCCGGAGCACCTGCTGCTCGCCGTGGAGATCACCTCCCCGGACTCCGAGCAGCGCGACCGCGAGGTCAAGCCCCTCAAGTACGCCCGCGCGGGGATTCCGCACTACTGGCGGGTGGAATGCGTCAACGACGCGCCCGTCGTCTACGTCTATGAACTCGACCCCGCGAGCCTCACCTATGTCGTGACCGGGATCCACCACAAGCAGCTCAAACTGGACCGGCCCTTCGACATCGACATCGACCTCACCGAGGAGATGTGAGCCTCACGGCCCGGTGAGGTCCGTCCCCGGGGCCGGGAACAGCCGGGTCAGGGTGAACGCCTCCGCCGTCGGGCCGTCCGCGCGCAGCCGGAGCAGGCGGGACTCCGCCTCGGCGACCGTGGGCCGGTGGCCCGCGGGGACCCACCACAGGGTGGTCATCGCCTCGCGAACCCGGTCGAACCATTCGTGGCGGCGGGCCAGCAGCTCGCGGTGGGTGCCGCGGTACATGAAGTCCTTCAGCGCCTCGTGGTCCCGCCAGACGGACATGTTCACGATCAGCCACTCGTCGTCGAAGATCCGGATGCCGGTGGCGTCGCCGACCTCGCCGTCCGCACCGCCGCCCGCTTCGTCCTTGAGCCGCCAGACGAAGCCGTCCGAGGCTTCGGCCGCCGCGTTCACCGGGTCGAGGTTGTCGGTGAAGTACTTCAGTTCGGGGGAGTCGAGGGGGAACTTGAGGCGGGCTATGTTCACCTGGGCGAGTTCGTACGACGTCATGGTCGGCACCCTAGGCGGCGGAGGGGTCGCGGGGTACCGGTAATTCACCTGCGGGCCGCGGCAGCCGAGCGGGCACGCCCGGTGTCACCGTCCGGCCGTGGCACCGCCCGCCGCACCCCCACCCGGTGTCAGCGACGTGCCTCCCGCCCGGGTGCCGACTTCAGCACCGCCTCCATCACCGCGCGGGCGATCGGCGCCGCGCTGCCGTTGCCGCTGATCCGGCCGCGGACGGCCTCCGCGTCCTCCACGACCACCGCGACCGCGACCCCCGGCTGGACGGCGTCGTCGTCCTGGGCCCAGGCGATGAACCAGGCGTAGGGCTTTCCGGTGTTGTCGGGGCCGTGCTGGGCGGTGCCGGTCTTGCCGCCGACGCGGGCTCCGGCGATCGCCGCGTTCCGGCCGGTGCCGTCCTCCACCACCCGGACCATCAGCCGCTGGAGCCGCTGCGCGGTCGCGGGGTTCATCGCCTGCCGGTAGAGCCGCTGGTGGTACTGGCGGACCGGCCGTCCGCCCGCCGTGGTGACCCGGTCCACCAGATAGGGCCGCTTCAGCGTGCCGCCGTTGGCGACGGCCGCCGACACCATCGCCATCTGGAGCGGGGTCGCGGTCGTGTTGAACTGGCCGATCGACGAGAGCGCCAGCTGGTCCACCGACATCCGCCGGTCGAAGGTGGACCGGGCCACCGGGGACGGGATCCGCAGCGAGCGGTCGTTGAAGCCGAAGTTCTCGGCCGTCGCCAGCACCGCCGGGAGCCCGGCCTTCGCCCCCAGCCGGGCCAGCACCGAATTGCACGACCACTGGACGGCGTACGCCAGCGACGCCCCGCCGCAGCCCTTCGCCGCGTCCGGGAGCCGGGTCCGGGTGCCCGGCAGGATGTACGGGTCCGGTGTGTCGGTGGGCGCGTCCACATCTCGTACCAGCCCCGCGTCCAGCACCGCCGCCGCCGTGACGATCTTGAAGGCGGAGCCCGGGGGGTACGTCTGCCGGATCGCCCGGTTCAGCATCGGCTCGCCGTCCGCGGCATTCAGCTCCGCCCAGGCCCGGCGGGTCGCCGGGCCGGTGCCCGAGAGCACCCCCGGGTCGTACGAAGGGCTGCTGACCAGCGCCAGTACCCGGCCCGTCGAGGGTTCGAGCGCGGCGACCGCGCCGCGGCGGCCCGCCAGCCCGCGGAACGCCGCCTCCTGCGCCGCCGGTTCGACGGTGGTGACCACCCGGCCGCCCGGCCGGCGGGACCTGCTCAGATCGTTCCAGAGCGGGAAGGCGGAGAGCAGCGGGTCGGCGCCCGACAGCGCCGCGTCCTCGGCGTGCTCGACGAGGGAGGTGCCGTACGTCTGCGAGGAGTACCCGGTCACCGGCGCGTACACGGGCCCGTCGGGGTAGGTGCGCTCGTAACGCAACTGCTCCCGGGTGTCCCGCGAGCCGGTGAGCGTTCGCCCCCCGGCGGTGATCTCGCCGCGCGGCTCGGCGTAACGGGCGATCGGGCCGCGCCGGTTGGCCGGGTTGTCGTCCAGGGCCGGGGACTCCACGATCTGTACCCGGGCCGCGTTGACCAGCAGCGCGGCAAGGAGGACCAGACAGAGCGCGGCCGCGCGGCGGATGGTGCGGGTCACCGGGGAGCCTTCCGGGGTTTGTCGAGGTGTCCGGCGAGCAGCGGGGAGCGCTCCGCCGGGGCCGGGCCGCCGTCCGGTTCCCCGGCCACCGGTTCCCGGGCCGCGTCGCTCAGCCGGATCAGCAGCGCGGTGATCATCCAGTTGGCGACGGTCGACGAACCGCCCTGGGCCAGGAACGGCATCGCCATACCGGTCAGCGGGATCAGCCCGGTGACACCGCCGGTGATGACGAAGACCTGGAGCGCCACGATGGATGCCAGACCGACGGCGAGAAGGCGGCCGAAGTCGTCGCGCAGCCCGAGCGCGGCCCGGTAGCCGCGGGCCACCAGCACCGCGTACAGCAGCACGATGCCGGTGAGCCCGGCGAGCCCCAGCTCCTCGCCCGCCGTCGCCAGGATGAAGTCGGACTTGACCGCGAAGCCGATGAGGACGGAGTGCCCCAGGCCGAGGCCGGTGCCGAGGAGGCCGCCCGCGCCGAAGGAGAAGAGCGACTGGGCGATCTGGTCGGGCCCCTGACCGGCCCGGACGGACGCGAACGGGTCCAGCCAGTCCTCGACCCGGCCGTGCACATGGGGTTCGACCGTACCCACCGCGTACGCCCCCGCGGCGGCCAGCGCCAGACCCGCCAGAATCCAGCCGGTGCGGCCGGTCGCCACGTACAGCATCAGGACGAACAGCCCGAAGAACAGCAGCGACGAACCCAGGTCCCGCTCCAGGACCAGGACGCCCACACTGATCAGCCAGACCGTGACCACCGGGCTCAGCACCCGGGCGGGCGGCAGCCGGAACCGCCGCAGCCCGCGGCCCCGCGCCGACAGGGTGTGCCGGTTGGCGGCGAGATAGGCGGCGAAGAAGACCGCCAGCAGGATCTTCGCGAACTCGCCTGGCTGGAAGGAGAGGTCCCCGATCCGGATCCAGATCCGGGCGCCGTTGACCGGCGGGAACAGGGCCGGGACGACCATCAGGATCAGTGCGGTGACGACGGAGACGTACGCATAGCGGGCGAGCAGCCGGTGGTCCGGCAGCAGTGCCACCACCACGATGAACAGCCCCGCGCCCAGGGTCGACCAGACCAGCTGGGCGGGGGCCGCGGCATCGCCGGGGGTCTCCAGGTCGAGGCGGTAGATCAGCACCAGGCCGAGGCCGTTGAGGAGGACCGCGATCGGGAGGACCAGCGGGTCGGCGGCGGGCGCGCGCAGCCGGACCGCGAGATGCGCCAGCAGGGCGAGGACGGCGAGCCCGGCACCGTAGCCGAGGACGTCGGGCGGTACGGAACCGCTGTGGTTGAGCCCGACGGAGGCGTATCCGCAGACCGGGATCAGCACCGCGCCGGTGAGCAGCAGGAGTTCGGTGCCGCGCCGGTGTCCGGCCGGTGTCCCGGCGGTCCCGGTCGTCCCGGCGGCCGCGCCGGTGGCCCCCGGCTCCGGGCCGGAACCGGGACCCGGGCCGGAACCGGGATCAGGGCCGGTGCCTGCGCTTGCGGTCATGCGGGGCAACGTAGCAAGCACCGGGCGGTATGTCCGTTATGTGGATGGGTGTGTGGGGGCGTGCGCCGTCCTCCTGTCCGCGCGCCGGAGGAGCCGGGGCGTCCCGGCCGGGCGTACGGCGGCGGCCGGGGTCCCGGCGGCTGCGCGCCCGTGGCGCCCGGCCCCGGGCCGGCACCCGAGCCGGACCCGGGCTACGGCAGGAGGAGCCGGGCCAGCGCGCCGCCCTCGGGGCGGTTGCGGAAGGTCAGCGCCGCGCCCAGGACCGACGCCTGGCCCACCGCGATCGTCAGACCCAGCCCATGGCCCTTCGCGCCGCCCTCGGTACGGAACCGCTCGGGCCCGTGGGCGAGCAGATACTCCGGATAGCCCGGGCCGCCGTCCGAGACGGTGACCACGGGGCCGTCCACGGTCAGCACCACGGGCGGCGCGCCGTGGCGGTGCGCGTTGGCCACCAGATTGCCCAGCACCCGCTCCAGGCGGCGCCGGTCGGTCTCCACGGTGGCGTCGCGCACCACCCGGACCTCCGTACCGGGACCGGCCGCCCGGGCCACCCGCCCGGCCAGCTCGCCCAGTCCGTACACCGCCAGGTCGAGGGTCTCCCGGCCCGCGTCCAGCCGGGAGATCTCCAGCAGGTCCTCGGTGAGCGCCCGCATCGCCCGCACCCGGTCGCGCACCAGCTCCGCCGGGCGCCCCTCGGGCAGCAGTTCGGCGGCCGCCGACAGCCCGGTCAGCGGGGTCCGCAGCTCGTGCGCCACGTCCGCGGTGAACCGCTGCTCGCTCAGCAGCTTGTGCTGGAGCGTGGAGGCCATGGTGTCCAGCGCCCCCGAGACCGTCGCCACTTCGTCCAGCGGCCGGGTGGGGTCCGTGGTCCGCGGATCGCCGACCCTGGCGTCGAGGTCCCCGGCGCTGATCCGCCGGGCCACCTGGGCGGTCAGATGCAGCCGCCGGGTGACCCGGGTGACGGCGAACGCGCCCACCAGCAGCGTCGTACCGATGGCCAGTCCGGCGGAGCCCAGGATTGCCCGGTCCAGCGCCGAGATCGTCCGGGCGGCCTGGGTGTAGTCGACCCGGACGGCGATCGCCCGGCCGTCGGCGGGGCCCGCCGCCCACATCGTCGGACGCTCCCGGTGGCGGCCGACCATGGTGCCGCGTTCGCCGCGCAGCGCCAGCGCCCGCAGCTCGGCGGGCAGCCCGGGCGGGTCGACGCCGCCGAACTTCGGCAGCGGATGCCCCGCCTCGTACGCTTCGGTGACCTCTTCCAGACGGCCCAGCGCCTTCTCCCGCGAGGCGTCCACGGTCTGCCGGGTCACCCCGACGTGCACCAGCACCCCGAGCAGAGTGGCCAGGGTGCAGCACATGACCGTGATGAAGAGGGCGGCCTTCCAGGTCAGGGTCGCGGTCCAGCGGGGCGGGCGGGGCCACCGGCGGCCCCGGCCGCGGTCACCGTTCCGTCCGCGGTCCCGGCCGCGGTCACCGCCCCGGCCGAGGGGGCGGCGGGGCAGGGGGGCGCGGCCGGGGGCGGAAAGCGCCGCCGGGCCGTCGCCGCCCGGTTCGTCACCGGCGGTGCCGGGGCCGGAGCGCGCGGTGCGGACGGCCGTCGCCGGGCACCCGGCCGGTGCGGGACCGGCGGCGGGGGAGGGAGCGGGCGCGGGGGAGACCGGGGGTGCGGGCGATGGCGCGGGAGAGGCCGCGGGGGGCGGCGGGCCCGGGATCCGGGACCGGGGGCGTCTGATCGGAAGCTTCACGGCCGGTTCTCCTCCGTGCCGCCGTCACCGGCGCCGCCGTCGCCCGTGCCCGGCCCGGACCCCGTCCCGGTGCCCTCGCCGGAACCGGCGGCCGAGGCGGACGAGGTGATCGAGGCGCCCGGCACCGGCTTGTCGGAACGCGGCTTGACCCGCACGATCTCGTCGCGCGTCGGCAGCATCGCCTGGTGCTGCCCGTCCCAGGACCAGGCGGTCCGGTACTCGTACCCCGGGATCCCGGCCGACACCGAGCGCAGGATGATGTCCCGGCCCGCCAGCTCCACGCTCACCAGCTGGTCGGACGTCGCCATGATCCGGGTCAGCACCCGGGGGTCCTGCTGCGCGTGCGGGGTGAACACCCGGACCTCGGTGAGCTGGCGGCCCAGCTTCACCCCGAGGATCAGCTCCTCCCGGCCGTCGCCGGTCAGATCGCGGTAGTAGGGCGTGAGCACCGGGCACGCGGCGGGTTTCGGCGCCGCGCCCGCGGTCCCCTCGGTGTCCTTGCGGACACAGTCGGCGAGCCGGTCGGCCAGCTGGCCGGGCGGGCCGTCCGGCAGGGCGTACGCCATGGGGTACGTCCGGACCTCGGCCCGGACGACGGCGATCGGGTCCAGCGCGCGGACCCCGCCGGACGGCACCCGGACACCCGGTATCGGGACCGTGTCGATCTCCCCGTAGTCGTACGGGGGCGCCGTCACCGGCGGCAGGTCCGGCCAGAGCCGCACCGGGCCGGTGGCCGTCGGCGTCGGCCCGGCGCTGCGCAGGTCCCCCGCCTCGCCGCAGCCCGTCAGCAGCGCGGCGAGAACGGCCGCCGCCCCGGCGAACAGGGCCGGGACGGACAGGGAACGGCGGGCTGGCGGGCGCAAGGATCTCCTCGCCGGGCGGGGACGGACGGTTTCTCGTCACGCAGCGGATGGTTTCCCGTCAACCATAGGAGATGTCCGGGACCGCTCCGGGCCGCCCGGGACTGCTCCGGCTGCCGGACCGCTCCATGCGCCGGACCGCTCCATGCGCCGGACCGCTCCGGCGGCCGGGACGCTCCGGGGCCGCCCGGCGTGCCCGGCGCGCTCCCCCGGCGCCGGCCGGTCAGCGCTGGTACGGGTTGCCGGAGGGGCCGGGCTGCCCCTGCCCGCCCTGCGGGCCCTGCGGGAACGGGTTGCCCTGGGCGAAGGGGTTGGCCTGGTGCGGGCCGTGACCCGGCGCCGCGCCGGGACCCGGGGCCGCCAGGGCCTGGGCCTGCAACTGCTCCGCCTGCTCCCCGGAGAGCTGCGACTCCGCCCCGCAGAACGTGCACTGCGTCCCGTACTTCGTGGACACCGGGAAGAGCGGCACGAAGAACAGCGTGAACTTCGTGACGCGCTTGCGCAGGGTGTGCGCGGCGGGGTTGCCGCACCGGCCGCACACCAGCGTGACTATCGCCAGCTGGTACAGATACCCCTTGGTACCAAAGATGATCATGAACTGGTCCTCCCGTTCAGCGCCCGCCGGCACAGGGCCAGCAGCCTCTCGTCCCTCACGATGTCATGACCCCCGTATCCCCCGTCTATGGCGTTGTGGCGGCGAACCTGCGCCAGCTCGGCACGGAGCAGCGATTCCGCACCTGCCGGGCCGACCGCACCGGCGAGGCCGACCGCACTGACCGCACCGGTCGCACCCGCCGCACCGGGCGGGAGCGCGCCCCGCGCGCCCGGATGCGGGCCCGCGCCGCCCGCCAGACGTTCGGCGGTCGGGATCCGGGTGCTCGGCAGCGTGTCCCAGGCTGCCCGCAGCACCGGCCACGCCAGCCCCGCGCCGCCCGTCACGCCCCACAGCGCGTGCGCCGCTTCCACCCGGGTCCACGGGTCGGCCGCGGTCAGCAGCGGGGCCAGCACGGCCGCCGCCGGGGCCCCGGCCGGGCCCATCGCGGTCACCGCCTCCGCCGCCACCCGCCGGGCCCCCTGGTCGGCCGAGGACAGGGCCCCGCACAGCACCGGCAGCACCGCGTCCGGGTCGCCCTCGACCGCCCACAGGGCCGCCGCGGCCTTGGCACCGAACGCCGGGGACGGGCCGTCCTGCCGGGCCGCGCCCCGCACCAGCGCCCGCAGCTCCGGAACGGCCTCCGCCGCTCCGGGCCCGAAGGCCGCCAGAGCCCGCAGCACCAGCTCGACCACCCACTCCCTGCGGTACTCGGGCGCCCCGCGCAGCAGCCGCAGCACCTCCGGCAGCGCCTCCGCCGCCCGCAGCGACTTCACCGCCCACAGCAGCGACCCCGCGCCGTCGTACAGCCCCTCGTCGAGGGGGAGCGCGCCGAGGCGCTCGCGCAGCGCCGGGACCAGCGGGGCCGCCGCCGCACCCAGATGCCCCACCGCGTACCCCAGGTCCCGGGGGAGCGGATCCCGTTCCAGCAGCCGTGCCAGTACCGGGACGGCCCGCGGGTCGCCGGTACGGGCCAGGGCCACCAGCGCCCGGCCGAGGGCATCGGGCTCCTCCGCCCACCGCCGCACCCACAGCCCGGGACCGGCGGCGATCACATGGTCCGCCAGCGCGTCGGCCGCGGGGAGCGCGATCCGGTGCAGGTCCTCCAGCGCGGTGACGGCGGCGTCGGCGAGCCGGGGCTCGTCGTCGTGGAGCTGCTCGCCGATCAGCCCGACCAGCTCGCCGTACTCCCCGCGCCAGGTGCGCATCAGCCGGGCGCTCATCCGTACGGCATCGATCCGCTGGCCCCGGTCGGGGCTGCACAACTGGTCGGCGAGGAGCGCGATCCGGTCGTCGACCCGGTCGCCGAGGCCGTCGTGCAGGGTCCGCAGCAGATCGCCCGTCCACGGCGCCGTACGGGCGCGTTCCGCCTCCCGCTGGTCGCGCAGCATGCCCAGCAGCGCCCCCGGCCCCGATACCGGGGCGGACCAGGGGGCCGGGGCCCGGTGGAAACGCTCGGGGCCGTGGCCGGTGCGCAGCTCCCGCAGCAGTCCGGTCACATCCGGCACCACATCGGCGGGCAGGGTGTGCGGGGCGCAGCGGGCGAGCTGGGCGATGGCGGAGAGCCGGAGACCGGGGTCGTACGGCCGGGCGGGGGCCGGGGCGCCCGGCTTCAGCGCCTCTCCGCAGCCGTCCCCGGCACCGCCTGCGCCGTCCGCGCCGGTCCCGGCGGCCCGGGCACCTCCGGCGGTCCCGGCGGCTCCGGTACCTCCCGCGGCCCCGGGGGCCCCGGTGGCTCCGGTACCTTCCGCGGTCCCGGCGGTCCCGGCACCCTCCGGGGCCCCGGTGGCTCCGGCGGTTCCGCTGCCCGGGGTGCTCCCGGCGCCGTCGGCCCGGCCCGTGCCGTTCACCCGGTCCCTGCCGGTCGCCCGCTCGGTTTCGTTCGTCCGTTCCGTGCCGTTCGGCCGCTCCGTTTCGTTCGTCCGTCCCGTGCCGGTCGCCCGCTCCGTGCCGTTCGCCTGCCCGGCCCGGGAGGCGCGCGCCGGCCCGCCCGTTTCGCGTGTCCCGCCCGCCCGGTCACCGGCCGGATCGCCGTCCGGGGCCGCGGTCCTTCCCGTACGGCCCTGACCGCCGGCCGCCCGCCGGCCGGTGCGGGCCCGGCCCGCCGGCTCCGGCGGCAGGCCCACCCCGTACGCGTCGGGGTCGTACACCGACGGTTTCCCGTCGTGCGGGCTGCGGGTCAGCGCCGTCAGCCACTCGACCACCTCCGGCGCCAGCCCGTCGTGCCGCAGCGCGATCCGCCCCCCGGCCTCCACACAGGCCAGCCGGACCTCCGGGTCCTGCTCCACCTTCAGCCGCTCCCGCAGCAGCGCCAGCACCAGGGCCGGTTCGCCGTGGAACGCGGCGAGGGCCAGCGGCACCGTCAGCCGTACCCCGCGGTCCTCGCAGCCCACCAGCGCCAGGAACGCGTCGGCTCCCGCGGTCACCGCCGCGGCCGCCATGGCGTAGTTCGCGGCGGACTCGAACTCCTCGCACTCCGGGTCCAGCTCGTCGTCCCCGTCGAGTTCGATACCGCCGATGCTGGTCAGCAGCTCGATGATGCCGCCGCGGTCCGGCACCGCCGGATCCGCCACCAGCTCCAGCAGGAACGGTATGCAGGCGAGCGTCGAATCGTAGACGTCACCCTGGTGGTGCACCGCTCCGTACATCCCGTCCAGTGCGGACTCCCGCACGGCCGCGTCGGGCGAAGCGAGCCCGCGCAGCCAAGCCGGCACATCTCCGGCAGGCCCGTAGGCATGCTCCAGTCCGGCCCACTCGACCTCGTCGATCCCCCCGAACACGCGTGCCTCCTCCCAGGCTCCGTCCTCACGAAGCACCACAGGCATACGCCCGCTAGGGGTGCGTTCACCACCCCGTTCGAACCATTCGTTCGGTGGAAGTGTGCACCACCCGGCCGACATGGAGTCGGCAACGAACGGACATGGCGAGGTTATTGCCCCCGAGGGCCGGGGACTGGTCCCATGGGCGGAGCGCCACGCCGGGTGGCCGGGGGCCGGAGGTGAGGGCATGGCGGGGTTACTGCGCGTCACACCGGCAGGCGACCGGCTGTTCGTGCGGGCGCCGGACGGCCGGATCGTCGGCTGGTACGACCCGGAGGACACCGGAGGCGGCCCCGGCGGAGCCGGTGAGGCTGGCCGGATCCGTATCGCGTACGAACCACTCCGCGCCGAAGTGCTCACCGCCCTCGCGCCGTTCGTGACGGGTGAGGTCACCGTGGGCCCGCCGCCCGTGCCGACCTCCGCCCGGCTGGCGGGCCTGGCGCTGCACCCCGACGACGACCTCGCCCCCAACCGGCCGGGTGAGGCGCTGCACGCGCGGCTCGACCACCTTCCCGGCCCCCGGGGCCCGGTCGGGCGGCTCCGGGACCCGCACCGGGCGGCCCGCGCCCTGCTCGCCGCCGAACAGGAGGTGGGCGCCGCGCTGGACGCCTGGGAGGCCGCCGGCTGGCGGCTGCTGCACTCCGTACCGCTGCCCGGTGCCGACCGGATCCCGCATCTGGCCCTGGGCCCCGGCGGGGTGCTGGCGGTGCACACCGTGCCCGCGCGGCGGTTACGGATCCGGGCCGAGGGGGATGTGCTGAGGCTGCCGGGGAACCGGCGGGCCGCCGAGGTGCCGCCGCTGCGGCTGGCCCGCCGCCGTGCCGAACGCGCCTCCTTCGCCCTGGCGACCGCGGTCCGCCCGGTCCTGGTACTGGTGGCCCCGGCGAGGCTGGAGATCGTGCCGCCGGGCCCGTCCGGGGTGCGCGTCGTCCCGGAGACGGGCCTTCCGGCACTGGCCGCGCTCGGCGGCGTCCATAAACCGGCGGACGTGGAGACCCTGTACGCGACGGCCCGCGACCGCCGCACCTGGACGAGACCGTAGCCCCGGGTCCCCGCCCCGCGTCCCGGTCCCGCGTCCCGGTCCCGGATCCTGCCGGGCAGTCCCGCTTCCCGGCCCTGTTGTTCTAGGTCCCGTCCAGGCCCTTCTGCGGGTCCCCGCTCCCGCCCTCACCCGTGCCCGCGTCCGTGTCCGCGTCCGTGTCCTGCGGCAGCTTCAGCCGGACCACCGTCACCGTCGCATGGCGGGTCGTCCGTACCTCCACCTCCGCCGTCAGGCCCGGCAGCAGTCTGCGGTAGCCGATCTCCCCGAGGCCCGCGGCGGTCGCCCGCCCCTCCGGGCCGTCCGTCCCCGGCGGCAGTACGGCCGCCGCCTGCGCCCGCAGGGCCGGGCTCAGCGGGGAGGAGACGACCGGGGTGCCGCCGGTGTCCGGGAGTACGACGACCAGGGCGCGCGGCCCGGTCGCCGGGCCGGTGTGCCCGGTCACCGCCGCGTCCCGCGGCGTGGTGTGCCGCAGCTTCCACCAGTCCCGGGCGCCGCCCCGGTAGGTGCGGCCGAGCGGCTTGGCCACCAGCCCTTCCACCCCGATCGCCGGGAGGGCGTCGTACCAGTCGGCGGCCTCGTCGGCGTCGAGCGTCATCGGTACCGCCTGGAGCGGCGGCCCCAGGGGCTCCAGCAGCGCCACCAGACGCGCCCTGCGGTGCACGTAGGCCCGCTGCCGCAGGTCCCGGCCCCCCTCCGCGAGCAGATCGAAGGCGGCGTACGAGGCCGGGAGGGTCCGGGCCAGCTCCGGGGCGCGGCGGGCGGTGGCCAGGGCGCGTCGCTGGACGGCCGCGAAGTCGGTACGGCCGTCCCGCCAGACGACGACCTCGCCGTCCAGTACGGTCCCCGGCGGCAGCCGCCGGGCGGCCGCCGCGAGGTCGGGGAAGGCGCCGGTGACGATCCGGCCCGAGCGGGCCTGGAGCAGGACCTCCGGGCCGCCGCCGGGGCCGGTGTCACGGAAGACGAGCATCCGGTGGCCGTCGAACTTGGGTTCGTACGCCAGGTCCCTGGCGCGCGGCAGGGAGTCCACCGGGGCGGCCAGCGCCACCCGCAGCGGCGGCCGGAGGGCGGGCGGCAGCGGGCCGCCGGGCGCGGGGGGTCCGTCCGGCGCGTTCACGGCAGGGCCCCCGCCAGGGCCGGGTCGAGGAGCGGGCCGAGCAGGTCGCCGTACCGCTCCAGCCGGGGCCCGACGGCCTCGAAGCCGAACTCCAGCTCCCGGCCCTCGGCGATCTCATCCCAGGTCACCGGCGCCGATACGGTCGGTTCGGGCCGGGCGCGCAGGGTGTACGGCGCCGCCGTGGTCTTCGCGGCGGCGTTCTGGCTGTGGTCGACGAAGACCTTCCCGGGCCGCAGGGCGCGGTTCATCCGGTGCAGTACGAGTCCGGGCAGTGCCGCCTCGCCCTCCGTGGCCAGCCGTTTCGCATACGCGGACACCCGGGCCGACGGTGTCGGAGCCAGGGGTACGAGCAGATGCAGGCCCTTGGAGCCGGAGGTCTTGGCACAGGCCGTGAGCCCGTCCGCCGCCAGCCGCCCGCGCAGCCAGAGGGCGACCTCGCAGCACTCCACGACGGTCGCCGGGGCCCCGGGGTCGAGGTCGAACACCAGGCGGTCGGCGATTCCGGGTGATCCCGCCCGCCACTGCGGGGTGTGGAACTCCACGACCAGGTTGGCCGCCCACATCAGCGACGCCAGATCGTCGACCACGACCTGGCGGGCGCCCGGGTCGTCCGAGCGCGGCACGGCGGCCGTCCGTACCCACGACGGCGTACCGGGCGGCGGATTCTTGGTGAAGAAGCGCTGGCCCGCCGGTCCGTCCGGATACCGCAGGAAGGAGACCGGCCGGTCCCGCAGATGCGGCAGCATCGCGGCCGCCGTGACCGCGTAGTAGTGCAGCAGCTCGCCCTTGGTGGTGCCGGTGGCCGGGTGGATGACCTTGTCGAGGTTGCTGAGCGCAAGCCGTCGCCCGGCCACCTCTGTGATCGGCGTCATACGATGAGAATCACATGTTTATCGGGTGAAAGGGATCAAAAGTGCGATCCATTTGGAACGGTGCGATCTCCTTCGGGCTGGTCAGCATCCCGATCAAGCTGGTGAACGCCACCGAGAACCACTCGGTCTCCTTCCGCCAGATCCACACCGCCGACGGCGGCCGGATCCGCTACCGCAAGGTGTGCGAGCTGGACGACGAGGAGGTCTCCGCCGCCGAGATCGGCAAGGGCTACGAGGAGGCCGACGGCTCGATCATCCCGATCACCGACGAGGATCTGGCCGCGCTGCCGCTGCCGACGGCCAAGACCATCGAGATCGTCGCCTTCGTCCCGGCCGAGTCGATCGACCCCCTCCAGATGGACGCCGCCTACTACCTCTCCGCGAACGGAGTGCCCGCGGCGAAGCCCTACACCCTGCTGCGGGAGGCCCTCAAACGGAGCCGGAAGGTCGCCCTGGCGAAGTTCGCCCTGCGGGGCCGGGAGCGGCTCGGGATGCTGCGGGTGGTCGACGATGTGATCGCCATGCACGGACTGCTCTGGCCGGACGAGATCCGGCAGCCGGAAGGGGTGGCACCGCAGACGGAGGTCACCGTGCGGGATGCCGAGCTGGACCTCGCGGACGCGCTGATGGACACGCTCGGGTCGGTCTCGATGGACTCCCTCCGCGACGACTACCGGGAGGCGGTCGAGCGGATGATCGCGGCCAAGTCGGAGGGCGGGGCTGCGCTGCCCGAGGCCGCGCCCGCGGAGACCGGCGGACAGGTCATCGATCTGATGGCCGCGCTGGAGAGCAGTGTGCGGGCGGCCAAGAAGGCCAGGGGCGGCGAGGAGGAGCCGGGAGAGGCGGCGGCGGAGAAGCGCGGCGCCGAGGTCACCCCGATCACCGGACGGAAGCGGACGGCCGCGAAGAGAACCGCGGCAAAGAAGACGGCGGCGAAGACTTCGGCGAAGAAGGCGGCGCCCAAGGGGGAGTCCGGCAGCGGCGCCAAGAAGTCCACCGCCGCGGAGAAGGGCGCGCGCCCGGCGAAGACGGCGGCGAAGAGCGTGAAGTCGACCGCCCGGACCGCCAAGGCGGCGAAGAAGGCGCCGGCCCCGAAGAAGCGGGCGTCCGCCTGAGCGGAGCCGTACGGCACGGCTCCGTACCGCACCGGCTCCGTAGGCATCGCCTCCGTACCGCATTGCCTCCGTACCGGGTCAACACCCCGCAAGGGTGATGCACCTGAAACCCCTGAAAACCTGAAACCCCTGAAAACCGGCGGCCGGAACCAGGGGGCGCGCGGCGGCCCCGGGCGGCACCACAACGCGGCGGCCCGCCGGAACCGTGGTCCCGGCGGGCCGCCTTCGTGCGTACTGCGTACTGCGTACTGCGTACTGCGTCGTGCGTCCGGTTTTGCGTGCGCCGCGCCGTGCGCGCCGCCCGCTCAGCCGTGGTGGTGTCGCGTCACTTGCCGAACCAGGCGTTGTGGATCGTGACGGTCCCCTTGTTGTTCTTCTTGTCCGTGACGAACGCCCGCAGCGTCAGCGCCTTGCCCTTCGCCGGGCTGGTCACCGTCGCCTTGCCGCTCTTCACGGTCACGGCCTTCCAGGTCTTGGCGTTGTCGTACGACACCTGGACCGTCAGCGCCTTCAGATTGCTGCCGGCCGCGGCACCCTGCACCACCACCGGCACGGAGAGCGCGCGCCCGGCCGGAGCGGTGGAGTCCAGCGCCAGCGCGGGCGTGAAGCGGACCGTCGAGACGGGCAGCTTCGCGAGGCCCTTGCCCCGGACCGAGGTGAAGGTCCACGACGCGTCGACGCGGTTCGCGGTCCGGGTGACCGCCGTGCTGCGGTTGACCGAGGTCGAGAGGGTGTACGTGGCGGATGCCGACGGCACCCGGAACATCACCTCGTCGGCCGGGTACGGCGCGGAGGCGTGCAGCGCGCCGTTGCGGTAGAGCTTGGTGGCCCCGGCGGTGTACGTGACACTGCCCGAGTTGTGCCCGGCGCCGTCGGAGAACAGCATGACCGACGGGTAGAGGTAGTTGGCCTCGCGCTGGATACCGCTTTCGGCGTTCACCAGCGGTCCGTGCACACCGACGTTGAAGTTCTCGGTGTACGTCTTGCCCCCGGTGTACGAGCGGACGTCGCCGAAGCCGTAGAGGGCCTCGAACTCGGGGAAGCCCTCGGCGTCCACCCGCTTGAACTGGCCGGCCGTGATGTCCCAGCCGACGCCGTCACCCGTCGAGAGGTAGACGTTCCGCACGCCGGGTGCGGCCTGGAGCGAGAAGACGGCCGAGTCGTTGGACGAGTAGTCGGGCAGCTCGCCGTAGGCGAGTACGGCACCCTGCTTGCCCGCGACGGAGGCACCGAGGCCCGCCTTGACCAGGGCCAGGTCCTTGGCCGCGTACGTCTTGGTGTAACCGGTCCCCAGCTGCTGGACCGGACCGCCGGAGATGGTGTTGTACTCCGAGCTGCCGTTCTCCCACTTCGTGTACCACGACTGCGACAGGCCGCCGGCGGTGTAGCGCGGGCCCTGGTACGCGGTGCGGACGTTGTCGAAGCTCTGGAAGTTGGCGCCGCCGTAGTAGACGTCGCCGTCGGGCAGGTCCAGCGTGTACGACATACCGGCCGCGGTCTGCTTCGCCCCGGCGTCCGGCACCTTGATGACGACCGGCTTGGTGGTCCGGGCGTCCAGCGAGACCGTGGTGTCACCGGTGATGGACAGCGCCGGGTTGTCGATCAGGTCACCGCCCTTGAGCGGGTTCGCCGGGTCGGTGTAGGCGGTCGCCGTCATGGCGTAGGTGCCGCGCGGCATCCGGATCGTGGTGCTGCCCGAGGACAGGTCGGGCAGCGGGGTGCGGCCCACGGCCAGTCCGGACAGGCCCTCCAGATCGGCCAGCCAGCCGCCGCTGGGCGCGCCGTCGCGGCCGATGCCCTTGAAGGTGACGCTGTACGACTCGATCTCACGGTCCACCGCGGCGGGGGTGCGCACGGTCTGGCCGCCGCCGGAGGCGACGACGGTCACCGAGTACGAACCGTTGACCGCGCCGCCGAGCTGGGTGTCGGCCGTCAGGCCCACCGAGGCGGTGCCGCCCGCGGGCACGGTGAGCTGCTGGGCGCCCAGGCTGAAGAACCCGGCCGGGGCGGGCCGTCCGTCGGCGCCCAGAGGGCTGCCGAGCGACAGGTCGAGCGTCACATCGGCGGTACCCGAGTTGCGGTAGGTCACCTGACGGGTGACCGGGGTGTCGTCGCTGTGCGGCCACTGCTGGACGCCCAGGTCGACATTGGGCTGCTCGGTGACGACGGTCTGGTCGACGGCGCGGTCGACCGCGATCCGGCCCGCGCCCTGCTGGAAGACCGAGTAGGCGCCGCCCTTGGCGGAGCCCATCAGCGCGGACTTGAGCTGGGCGCCCGTCCAGTCGCGGTTCTTCTGCTTGAGCAGCGCGGCGGCACCCGCGGCGTGCGGGGTCGCCATGGACGTGCCGTCCATGGAGATGTAGCCGGGCGGGTTCTGCCCGGGGGCGCCCGCGATGGACGCCGCCGTGGTCGCCACGCCGGGCGCGGTGACATCGGGCTTGAGGCCCGAGTCCCAGTTGCGCGGACCGACCGCGGAGAACCCGGCGAGCTTGTCGTTGTCGTCGACGGCGCCGACGGTCAGGGCCGCTTCGGCGCTGCCGGGCGAGTCGACCGAGCCGGGCTCGGGGCCGTAGTTGCCCGCCGCGACGGCGAACAGCACGCCCTTCTCCGCGGAGAGCTTGTTGATCTGGGCTTCGAGGGCGTCGATCTCCGGGCCGTCCCAGCCGCCGAGGCTGAGGTTCAGGATGTTCGCGCCCTGGGCGACGGCCCAGTCGATACCGGCGACGATCCCGGAGTCCTCGCCGCTGCCGCTGTCGTCCAGCACCTTGGCGTTGATCAGCTCGGCGCCCGGGGCGACGCCCTTGAAACGAGCGTCCTTCTTCCCCGTACCGGCGGCGATGGACGCGACATGGGTGCCGTGGCCCTGGAGGTCCTTGAGGCCCGGGGCGCGGCTGAAGTTCTTCTCGGCCACGACCCGGCCGGCCAGGTCGGGGTGGGTGGAGTCGATACCGGTGTCGAGGACGGCGATCTTCACACCGGTGCCGTCGAGGTTCCGGGCCCAGGCCGCCGGAGCGCCGATCTGCGCGGTGCTCTTGTCCAGCGACGCCTTCCGTACGCCGTCCAGCCAGATCTGGCCGACTCCGGACGTGGTGGTCGCCGACCCGTCGCCATCGGGGCGGGTCAGGGTGTTCCACAGTTCGCCGGTGGTGCCCGTGGCGCTGGTGACGGCGTCGGCGCCGAGCGTCGCCAGGGTCCGGCGGACGGTGGTGCCGTCGGCCGAGCGGACCTCGGTCCGCGCCTTGCCCGCCGCCGCTCCCCGGTAGCCGACGATCAGCTTCAGCCCGGCGCGGTGGGCCTTGCGGCTCTCCGGCTTGCCGAGTTCGGTGATGTCGAAGAGCCGCCGGTCGAGCGTGCCCTTGGCGATCAGTTCTCGGGCGTCGCGCGGGATGACGTAGGTGTGGCCTTTGTGGGTCCGGGTGAAGACGGGTATGCCCTCACGGCCCTTGGCGCGCTGGATGCTGATGACCCGTCCGCGGGAGTCCACGAGGACCCGGTCGCCGGTGATCAGCGTGATGCTGTGCGGGGCCTTGCTCCGGTCCGCGGCGGCCCCCACCGCCGTGGTGGACGTGCCCCGGTCCCCGTTGCCCGCCGCCGCCGCCGGGCTGGTCATGCCCGCGGTCAGCGCTACAGCGGCCGCGGCGGCGACGGTCGCCGCGTAGGCCTTCTTCGTTTTCTTCGCTGGGTTGCGCAAGATTCCCCCTGATGAGGAGCGATGCGGGCGGGCGAAGACGCCGGCCCGTGCGAGGGGGAACGCTCGTACGCGTGTACACCCCCCGGTGTCGGAA
Organism: Streptomyces sp. NPDC003691; assembly: GCF_053981115.1. Classification (NCBI taxonomy): domain Bacteria; kingdom Bacillati; phylum Actinomycetota; class Actinomycetes; order Kitasatosporales; family Streptomycetaceae; genus Streptomyces; species Streptomyces sp. NPDC003691. The sequence continues at coordinate 74,937 of NZ_JBSFNQ010000020.1, forward strand.
GTATGCATGGACGCATCCGGGCGCTCAACAGCGGGGCGGTGGTGGATGTGTGGGACGAATGAGGTGCCGATCACTCCGGTTCGGCGGGCCGGTACGGCGGTGACCCGCCGGAACGTTTCGTTCCGGCGGGTCGTCCGGGCCCGGCCCGGAAAAACATGATCACTTTCCGGGTCGGTGCGTGATCACTTGCCCAGATAGGCGTTGACGACCGTCACGGTTCCCTTGTTGCCCTGGAGGTCGGTGACGGTGGCGCGGAAGGAGATCCCCTTTCCGGCCGCGGGGTTGGTGACGGTGACCCTCGGGATGTGGGCGACGACCTTGCTGCGCTCCATGAGCGGGGTCTGCTTGATGGCGAGCGGCTTCCAGGTCCGGCCCTCGTCGTACGAGACCTCGGCGGTCAGGGACTTCAGCTTCTTCCCGGGCACGAGGCCCTTCCCGCCCGCCGCGCCGTCTACGACGAGCGGGAAGGTCTGCTTCTCTCCCGCGGGTGCCGTGGAGTCGGGCCCGGCCATGGCGGAGAACCGGACCGTGGAAACGGGCAGTGCGGTGGCCGCCGTGGTCCGGGCGGACCGGAAGGTCCACGAGGCCGAGATCTTCGTCGAGGCGGCGGCGACGGCGGCGGGCCGTTCGACCGTCGTGGCGAGGGTGTAGGAGGCGTCGCCGTCGGGGACGGTGAAGGGTGCCTGGCCCGTCAGCGGGTCGCTGTTCCGGCCGACGAGGACGCCGTCGCGGTGGAGGGTGGTCTCCGTGGTCGCGGCCACGGGGACACCCGGGTGCCCGGCGCCGTCGGTCAGCAGCGGCACCGTGCCCGACAACTGGTCGCCGTTGCGGGTGACTCCCTCACCGGCGGCCAGCGAGGGGCCCTGAACACCTCCGTTGAAGGTGACGAAGTGAGTCTTTCCGGGGGCGAAGCGCCGGTACTCCCGGAACCAGTGCCGGGCCTCGGTGCCGAACAGTCCGCCGGTGGTCTGACGGTGTTCGAGACGCCAGACGGCTCCCTTGTCGGTCGAGACCCAGACCCGGTGTCCTTCCGAAGCGGGCCGCGACGGGCTGCTCGCAATGATGGAGCCCGGCAGGCCGGGTATCCGGCCCCAGGCGTCCACCGCACTGCGCTTCCCAGGCACCGAAGCGCCCGAGCGGACGGAGACGAGGGCCAGGGAGTCACGGGTGTACTTCCTGGTGTAGCCGGTCGCCAGTCGTTCGACCGGTCCGCCGTCGAGTACCTGGTACGCATCGGTACCGCTCCGCCAGGCGCCGGACCAGTACTGACTCAGCTGATGCTCGGACGGCCCGATCTGCGCGGTGCGGATACCGGTGAAGCCGGAGAGGCCGTAGGTCATGTCGAACGGCTCCGGCCCGGCCATGGCATGCGTCATGGTGGCGAAATGCGGGGCGGCGGTGGTGTCCGGCACGGTGATGTCGACCGGCTCGGTCTTCCGGGTGTCGAGCGTCAGGGTGAGGCTCTTGTCGACGATCACCTGCGGCTGCCAGAGGATGTCCTCGCCCTCGGCGGTTCCGCCGTTGCCGCGGGTCGCCTCCAGGAAGTACCGGCCCGGGGGCAGCCGGAGCTTTCCGACCCCGCCGGGCAGGTTCTTCCCGTGGTACGTACCCTTCGCGGCCCCTTCGTATCCCCTGAAGTAGGCGAAGGCGTCCGTACCCGGGCCGCCGTCCCTGGCGATGGCGTTCAGGGTGACGTCGTACGCCTCGGACTCCCGCTCGACCGTGGCGGAAGTGCGGACCGTCTGTCCACCGCCCGTCGCCGTGACCACGGCCGAGTACTGGCCGTCGCCGCCGCCGTCCACCTTGGTGTCGACCGTGAGACCGGTGGTGGCGGTGCCGCCCGCCGGGACGGTGAGCCGCTGGGTGCCGAGGGCGAAGAATCCGGCCGGGGCCGGCTGGCCCGCGGGGTTCGTGCCGGTGACTGCCAGCTCCAGCGTCACATCCGCCGTACCGGTGTTCCGGTAGGTGATCTGCTTGGTCACCGGGGCGTCGTCGTGGTGCGGCCAGAGCTGGGTGCCGAAACCGAGGGAGCCCGGCTCGGAGACCAGAGTCTGGTCGAGGGCCCGGTCGATCGCGATCCGTCCGGTGCCCTGCTCATGGGACGCGTACGGCCCGCCTTCGGCGGACGCCATCAGCACGGCCTTGAGCCGGTCACCGGTCCACGAGGGGTTCTTCTGCTTGAGGATCGCCGCGGCACCCGCCGCGTGCGGAGCCGCCATGGAAGTACCGCTGAGGCTCATATAGCCGGGCGGGTTCTCACCGAACCGCTCGGCCAGGCGGCTGCCGGGTGCGGCGGCCGCGGTGGTGGCGACACCCGGTGCGGTGACATCCGGTTTGAGACCGCCGTCCGCCTCCGGACCCCGGCTGGAGAAATCGGCGATCTTGTCGGCGTCGTCGACCGCGCCGACGGTCAGGGCACCGGCCGCCGAGCCCGGCGAACCGATCATGCCCGGCTCGGGTCCGGTGTTGCCCGCCGAGACGGCGAAGAGCACACCCTTCTCCGCCGAGTACCGGTTGACCAGCGCCTCCACCGGGTCGATACCGGGGCTGTCGTATCCGCCGAGGCTCATATTGACGACATCGGCGCCCTGGGCGACGGCCCAGTCGATGCCCGCCATGATCTCGGACCAGGCACCGTCGCCCCAGTCGTCGAGGACCTTGCCGTTGAGGAGCGTCGCCCCGGGCGCGACTCCCTTGTGCGTACCGCCCGACTTCGCCCCCGAACCGGCGGCGGTGGATGCCACATGGGTGCCGTGTCCGTTCCGGTCCCCGGCATCGGCTTCGGGTGTGAAGTTCTGCTCGGCGACGACCTTGCCCGCGAGGTCCGGGTGGGTCTTGTCGATACCGGTGTCCAGAACGGCGATCTTCACCCCGGTGCCGTCCAGCGAACGGTTCCAGGCCGCCGGAGCGCCGATCCGGCCGGTGGATTTGTCGAGGGTCGCCTTCACGACCGCGTCCAGCCAGACCTTCGCGATCCCCGGCTCCACCGAGCGCGCGCCCGCCCGGCCCGAGGACCGGGTGAGCGACTCCCAGAGCGCCGGGCCCTCCTTCGCGGAGACGGTGACGGCGTCGGCGTTCGCCGAGGGGAGGCTGCGGTGCGCCACCACCCCGTCCGATCCCCGTACGCCCCTTTTCGCGGCCGCGGCGGAAGCACCCTGGTAGGTGACGATCGCCCGGACGCCGTCCCGGTACTCGCGGAGGGCCTCGGGCCGGGTCAGTTCGGTGATGTCGAACAGCCGCCGGTCCACCTTGCCGGTGGCGATCAGCCGTTCCGCGTCCCGGGGGATCACCTGGGTACGGCCGTTGAAGGTCTCGGCGCGGAAGGAGATGCCCTCGCGCCCCTTCGCCCGTTCGACGTTGGTGACCCTGCCCTTGGCGTCCACGCCGACCCGGTCGCCGGTGATCAGGGTGACGGTGCGCACGGTGGTGCCGCCGGGCGCGGTCGCCGGACCCGTCACGGTCCCCGAACCCGGCTTGGTGCCGTCTGAACCGGCGGCGTGCACGGGCCCTGCCAGGCCCGCGACCAGGGCCACGACCAGCGCCGCGGCCGAAGCGGATACGGCGGCCGGGCGTTTCGCGGAGTGTCCTCTTTGATGCATGTCTCTCCCGATGGGATCAGGTGAAAGAGAAGGACGGGCCGGCACGTCGGATGCCCGGGGCCCGCCGATGACGGGTGCGCTCCCCGGACCTCTGAAGTATTGGCATGCGGATGAGCCGTGCTCAATGCCCTGAGGCCGGTGATAACTCCCGTGACGGATGCGGAAATCGAAGAAGATCGAATATCGCCTTGCGGGTCGCCGGGAAGGCCAACCGGCTTGTGCGGCAAGAGAGATGAGGGACGGTAATGCCGACCGCCGGTAGGCCACTCCGCCTCATTCCGTATACCGGTCGGCATGGTGCCCGAATCTTCCTGCGCACCACCGTGAACAGGGATGACGCAGGACTGTTGATGCATTGTGAAGTGGCCCTGCAAAACGGGCGACGGGTTCCGAATTACATGTCAGACTCCCTCACACACGTTTTCAACGGACGTGCGGGGAGTGCGTCCGAAGGGGGAGTTCTTCAGTGCGTCACACCATGATTTCCGGCAATTCCCCGACCGCCCGGCTCCGGACGCTGAGGGGTGCGATACCCGCCGCGGCGCTGGCGGTGGCGGCGGGAGCGCTCGCCGTGACTCCGGCGTACGCGGACGGCCCGGGCGGCTCGCCGGGCAAGGCCGCGAGCCCGGGGGCCGCGGTGCTGGCAGCGGTGTCGGCCGCGGCGGCGGACGCCGACCCCGCCGCCCCGTTCGCCGAGGTCCGCCCCGCCTCCGGGCCGATCCGGGTCACCGAACCGCTCACCGTGGAGGTGGAGTTCCACAACACCCTCGACATCCCGATCACCGACAGTTTCATCGTGGCGGTGGGCCTGCGGCTCGCGCCCCCGGCGGCCGCCCTGACCCCGCAGCGGGTGAAGGCCGAGTGGTACGACTCGGGGGCCTCGACCTGGCGGACGATCGAACTCACCCAGGGCTCGGTGGCCCTCAGCGGCTTCCTCACCGTCGACGGCGGACTGCCGTCCGTCGGCTCGATCCCCGCCAAGGGGGTCGCGAAGGTACGGCTCCGGCTCACCCTCGACAAGGACGTGCCGGTGGGCGAGAAGCTCCAGTTCGTAGGGCAGGGGCTGCTCCAGTTCGTCCCGGGCACGGACCCCGTCGCACTGATGGACGGCAAGGCGTCGTACGACGTCGCGGCGGCTCCCACCCCCACTCCCACGCCGACCCCGACACCCACCGGAAGCGGCAGCCCGACGCCGACACCCTCGCCCTCGCTGTCGGCGATCCCGTCCGAGGACCCGAGCGACCCCGTCCCGAGCGGCGACCCCACGGACACCGCCCCGCCCGCCACGACCGGCGGCGGCGGAGCCCTGCCCCAGACCGGCGACACCGGCCGCGAGGAGCTGGCCGCGACCGGGGCGCCGACTCTGCTGCTGGCCATGGGCGCGGTGGGCGCGGCGGCCATGGGCACGGCACTGTTCCGCCTCCGGGCGGCGGCCCGGAGCGCTCCGGCGGGCCCGGCCCGCCGGGGTGAACACCGGTGACGGACGGCGGTACGGGCGCGGGCGCGGACGCGGGTTCGCGGCCGGGCACCGGTCCGGACGCGGTCACCGGCACGCGCACCGGCACGCGCACCGGCACGCGCACCGGCACGGGTACGGACCCGGACCCGGGCGCGGCCGCTGCCGGACCGCCGGGAGCCGCCCCCGTGGCCAGAACCTCGCCCGGAGCCCGTACCGGGGCCGATGTCCTGCGGGACGTGGTCGCGACCCTCGCCCCGGACGAGCTGTCCCGGCTGGACGAGGCCTGCCGGGAGTACGCCGAGAACCCCTATCCGCCGCAGCGCGGCGAACGCGGCGGCGGGGGAGTCCTCACCGCCGGGGTGGACACGGCCGTACTGCTGCCGGTGCTGATCGCCTTTGTCGCCCAACTCCTCGCGGATGTCGCGGCGGACGCGGTCCGCAAGGGCGGCGGGGCGCTGTCCCGGCGGTGGGCGCGCCGCAGGAGACGGCGCGAAGGGGCGGACGAGCGCCGGGCGGCCCTGACGAACGCGGCCCCCGACACCGGCACGGTCCCGGTCGGCGATCTGCTGCGCTGGGCCCGGGAACACGCCCGTGACTGCCGCCTGCCGGCCACGGACGCGGACCACTGGGCCCAGGTCCTGATCATTGCCCTGACCCCGCCGCCGGACGCGGCGTCCGGGACTCCGGAGCCGGACCCGGCCGACTCCGGCGCTCCGGAGCCCGGTTCCGGCCCCGCGGCGGTGGCCCCGCCCGAGTCCGGACCGCCCGAGTCCGGACCGCCCGAGTCCGGCCCGGCGGAGGGCGGGTCGCCCTCCGCCGGTGCCGCGGCGGACCCACCGGCCGCGGACCCGGCGTCCGGCGCGGCTGCCCCGGGCCCGGGCCCGGACACCGCCGGAGACGCACCGGCGGCCGGGCCGCCCTTCTCCTGAGCAGGGGGTCGGACCGCCCCCTGCTCAGGAGGAGCCGGCCATCCTCTTCGGCGGCCCGGCCGTCCCCGGCACGGGCGTCCGGCGTACGCGGCCGGCGCCCCGGCACACCGCGTACACCGGGCCCGGCTCCGGGAGGGGCCCGGCCACCGGGCATGCGCCACCCCGTACCCGGATCCGTATCGAAGGCCGGGCGGCACCCGCGCACGGCCCGCCGCCGGAAGCAGCCCCGTCCGCCACCCGAAGCGGCCCCGTCCGCTACCTGCGGGGGCCCCGCCCGTCACCCCGAAACGGCCCCGCCCGCCACCGCCCCTCCACCCGCCCCCCCGGCAGGGAATTCGGCATCACAAAGGAATCGCAACCTCTCGCCATGATCAGAGCATCAGCCCGTACCGAGGGGCCCGTTCCGCGCCGCCCCCGCTCCGTCCCCCCGTCCGCGGGACCCGGTGCCGTACCGGCGTCCCTGATCGCCGGTGCGCGGCTGCCGCAGCCGACCACGACCCGGCTCGTCCAGCTGGTCCTCGTATCCGCCGCGGGTGCCGCGTTCGCGGCCTGGTGGTGGCTGGTCAAGGAGCGGGACCACTGGCCCGGCGCCCAACTCGACTGCCTGCCGCGCGAGGTGCCCGCGGGCCGGGACCCGATGGACACGGTCACCGGATTCACCCGCTGCGTCGACGGTGTACGGCTCGACCAGGCGCTCGTCGTCCTCTGCGGCCCGCTCGCCCTGCTCCTGCTCGCTCTGGTCGTAGGGGTACTGGCCCGGACCTGGGCACTGTCCCGGTGGCGGGCCCGACCGGCGAGCCCGGAGATGAGAGCCCGGCTGGCGGCCGTCGTCCCCCGGGACACCGTCCACCACCCCGAACTGCTGACCAGGAAGGGCCGCGGACTCGGTCTGGGCGCCCGCGCGGACGGCACGCACCGCCGCCCGCGGGTGATCGCGGACCCCGGGGCGCACGCCCAGCCGGAGCGGGACATCCGGGCGCTGCTCCGCCACGAGGCGGCGCACCTCACGGCACGGGACGTCGGCCGGGTCCGGCTCGCGATCGTCGCCTGGTGGATCCTGCTGGCCGGCGTCACCGTCCCCCTCGCGCTCGAACTGGCGCTGAACCCGGGCAGCATCGGGGGCGCGATCTCCCTCCGGCTGGCCGTGATCGTCGCCGTATGCGGGCTGACGCTCTGCGGAGTGCTGCGGATCCGGGAGCACGACGCCGACGTCCGGGCGTCCGCCGATCCGCGCGACGACGGGGAGATGGCGGAGTACGTGGCCCGGGACCGGCCGTCTACCGGGCGTCGGCGTATCACGCAACTCCTCGGCCTGGCCACCCATCCCACCCGCGACGCCAGGCTCGCGGCCCTGGACCGGCCAGCCCGGCTCTGGGGACTGTCGGTACCCGAGAGCCTGGCCACCGGTGTCGCGGCCGGGCTGGTCTTCACGGACGCCGCACTGCTGATCGCCACGCTCACACCGGACAGCATCGCCACCGGCTACCGCATCACCGGGGCGCTGACCGGGTGGGCCGTGGCCGGTGTGGTGACGGTGGCCCTGTGGCGGGCGGTGGCCGTACGCCACCCGGACGCTTACGGGTGGCGGCCCGCGGTCCGGGGCGCCGCACTGGGCGCGGGCCTGCTCGCCGGTTCCCAGCTGTCCGCGCGCGCCGCGGGGGACTGGACCGACGCGTTCGGTACGGCGGACGGGCTGGCCGCCGACTTCTCCCTGGCCAACGCGACCACGGGCCGGGCCGTCGCGCTGGCCCTCGCCCTGATCGTCGGGGGCGCGCTCTTCACCACCTGGGCGGCGGCGCTGGCCAGGGCCGCCCGGGCGGCGCCGGACGGCCTCCGGTCCGGCCCGGCGTGCGCGGCGGCGGTCGTCCTGTCGGGGGCGGTGCTCGCGGTGCCGGTCGGGACCTGGTTCCTGTTCGCGGCGCTCGCGGCGGTGGAGGCGGACTCCATCCCGTACTGGGGCGCGGTCGACTCCCGGGCCTGGGTGACCGGCGGCACACTGACCCTCTTCGGCGCGCTCGCGCCCTTCGCCCTGGCGGGGCCGCGCCGGGGCGGCCCGCGGCTCCGGCTCGTACCGGCGGCCGCGGTACTGCTGTTCGCGGTGCCGGTGGCGGCCGTATGGATCCCGCTGGCGGGGTCGGACGATACGAGCCCGCGGCGGGTGCTGTTCCCGGACACGGTGCCGGAGCGCACCCCGGGCAAGGTCCTCACCTCCCCACCACCCTCCCCCTCCCCGCCCACCTCCCCTCCCTCTCCTCTCTCCCCTCCCTCTCCTCCTTCCTCCGAGGACCCCGTCTACGACATCGAGGACCTTCCGACCCTGCCGCCGAACGAGATACGGGACCCCTTCATCGCCTGCCTGGCACTCAACGTCGGCAGGTCGGCGCTGTGGGCGGACGCGGCGGGCCGCAAGGAGACGGGGGAGATGCTCGCCGGGGTCGAGGACCCCGTCCTCCGGGCGGTCTCGGCCGTACTGCTGCGCTCGTACCCCGGCACGGTGCACAGCGATGTGCACCAGGCGGCGATCCTCCGCTGCGACCTGCAACGCCGCTATGCGCGCTGAGACCCTGCCCCGCCTCCCCGCGGCCACCAACACCGCATCACCATCAGCCGGCACTCGTCAGGAGAACACCATGCACTCCACCACCACTTGGTTCCCGGGCATCTCACGGCCGACCGGGAGCCCGTCATGAGGCGGATACGGCCGGCGGCCGTCCCCGCGCTGGTGACGGTGCTGCTGGCGGCCGCGGCCGGCTGCGGGGGCGGCGGGAAGGACGACGGCGCGAAGAAGGTACGGGCGAGCGAGTCCGGCACCCCCGCCCCGCCGTCGCCCTCGCCCAGCGGCAGCCCGAGCGCCTCCGCCGGCCCCTCGCCCAGCGGCAGTACGAGCCCCGCCCCGAGCACCAGTTCGACTCCCACCACCAGCGGCACCCCGTCCCCCGACGACGATCCCGATCCGACGCGGTCGACCGCACCGCCGCCGCCACCGCCGACGACGAAGGGCCCGACGAACGGCGGCGGTACGGCAGGGCCGCCGTCGGCGGCCCGCCTCACCAAGGCGCTGCTCACCACCAAGTCGCTGCCGTCCGGCTACTTCCGCACGGTCCTGCCGAGCTACCCGCCGAACCGTTCCAGCCGCCCTGACTGCGTCCAGCGCCTCAACTCGCTGGAGCTGAACCGTACGACCTACCCCGGTGCGGTCGAGACCCGGGCGGCCTGGGCGAAGAGCAGGACCGGCCCGTACCTGCAGCAGGTGCTGCGCTGGTATCCGAAGGGGGTGGCCCGGGCCCAGGTCGACAACGCGGCCCGGGCGCTGGCGGGCTGCGGTACGTACACCGTGGCCTGGCCGGACGGGGATACGGCACGCCAGACCGTGACGCCCCTCGGGTCGGCGGGCATCGGGGAGCGGTCGTGGCACGCCAGGATCACCGTCGAGTACGGGGCTTCGACGGTGGAGGAGACGATGGTCCTGGTCGTGGTCCGGGGTTCGCTGATCGTGCTCAGCCATCTGGGCAGCCCGGCGGCGCCGGACCGGTCCCAGAGCCTGTCGCTGGCCCGGGCGGCGGCCGACCGGGTGCCGTAGCCCCCGCCCCCGCCCCTACCTCTCGCGGCCGGCGGACGGCGGCGGACCGGCGCGCTCCCCGATCCGGTAGGCGGCGCTGAGCCGGATGTGCTCGGTCATCAGGCGCTCGGCGGTGTCGCCGTCGCCGTCCGCGACGGCGTCGAGGATCCGGGCGTGGGCGTCGACGATATGCCGCTGCACATGGTTGTCGTCGAGCCAGAGGGACGCGTCCTGCGGTACGGGGTAGCTGTTGCGGATGGCGCGGGCCTGCTCGCCGAGGAACGCCGGCCCGCCGATGTCCGCGATGGCGAGATGGAGATGGCGGCTCAGCTCGCCGAGGCGCTCGCGCCGCCCGGCGGCGATATCGGCGACCATGGAGGTGTGGATGGAGCGCAGCCCGGCGAGCTGCTCGGCGGTGATCCGCCCGGCGGCGAGCCTGGCGCCCAGCCCCTCCACCACGGCGCGTACGTCGTAGTACTCGACAAGGGCCTCGTCGCTGAGGTCGATGACGGTGGCCCCGTGATGGCTCTCGTAACTGATCAGCCGGTCCTTCTCCAGCCGCCGGAGGGCTTCGCGGACCGGGGTGATGGAGACCCCGAGCCGCTCGGCGACCGGGGCGGCCCGGAGCGGGGAACCGCCGGGGATCCGGGCGTTGCGGATATCGTCGAGGAGCACGTTGTACACGTAGTCGGCCTTGCTCTGAGGTGCCGTCCGCCGCTGTCGCACGCCAACCGCCCTTCCGGCAGCCCGTCCTGTCCGAAACCGTGCGTGTCCGAAGCCGTGCCGACGCGGGAGGCGATGCCTGCCCCGCCCGGCCAGTATCGCGTACGGCGGGGAGCCGCCGTAGCCGATTCGCCACCGGGTTCCCCACAACCGCGCCCCCTCCCCTCCTCCTCCCCCTCCCTCCTTCCCTCCCTTCCCCTTCCTCCCCTTTACTCCTGCTCGGCGATACGGAGGCGGGTGCCGATGCCGTCGAGCAGATAGCGGACCCCGATGCTGAACATCCCGTCCCAGCCGCCGCAGTAGAGGCTGTCGTTGGAGGCGAGGGTGGGATAGCGGTGGCGGTTGTCCCGGAGGTGCTCGCGGCCCGCGTCCCGCTGCTCCGCGGTGACCCGCCCGGTCGACTCCGACCAGGCGAACCCCATGACATGGTTGAACAGCGTCCAGGTCGCGGCCGTCAGTTCCTTGTCCGGGAGTCCGGCCCGGGCGAGCGAGGTCTGGAGCGTCTCCAGCCAGGCGAGGAAGTTGGGGCCCACGGACGGGGGCCGGCTGGTCAGCGCGGCGGTGGCCCAGGGATGGCGTACCAGGGTCGCCCGGATCCCGCTCATCACCCCGGTCACCCGGTCGCGCCAGCAGACGTCCGCCTCCCCGGCCCGGCCGGGCGGCTCGCCGAAGACCGCGTCCAGGGCGAGGTCGATGACGTTGTCCTTGTTGTCGATGTGCCAGTAGAGGGAGGGCGCGACAACATCGAGACGCTCGGCGAGGCGGCGCATGGTGAGCCGGTCGATGCCCTGCTCGTCGAGGAGGACGACCGCCGCGGCGGCGATCCGGTCCAGGGTGAGCGGAGGCTGCCCGCGGGGCGTCCGCTCGGGCCACAGCCAGACGTTCCGGGCGGTATCGCCCCGGGGCTTTCCGCCCGCCACGCCATCACGCTCCACGATCCGCAATACGGCCCGTACATCCGGCTGTTGAGCGGTCAGTGTAGTAGCGTGAGCCCGCGATCTAACAGCGTTAGGGATGGGGAACGGTGTATGGGGAGACCGGTGGCCGACCGGTCCCCGGGAGCTCTACGACCGGCTCCGCCGGCCGCGCCCACCGGCCGGCGGCGGTTTCGCGGACGCGCAGAGAGGCAGTGCTGTTGATCCCACTGACCTGCACGGACACGGTCCCCGTGCACAAGCGTTTCGACTGGTTCACCGAGGTGCTGGGCCGCCTGGTCGCGCCGACCCGGCTGAGCTGCGACCACCCCGCCGCGTTCCGGGCCCGGGTGGGCACGCTCGATCTCGGCGCCACCGCGTTCTCCTTCTTCGAGCACACCCCGCTGCGCGCGTACCGCACCCCCTCCCTGATCCGGCTGGCGGACCCAGAGCACTACCAGCTCGCCCTGATCACCTCCGGTTCGGTCGCCCTGACCCAGCGCGGCCGGACCGTGTCCCTCGCCGCGGGGGACTGGGCGCTCTTCGACACCTCGCACGAGTACGAGGCGGAGACCACCGACGCCACCGGCTTACGCCAGTTCCTGCTCCGGCTGCCGCGGCACGCCGTCCCGCTGCCGCCCGACCGGCTGGACGACCTCGTCGCCACCCGCCTCGACTGCGGCGGCGGCATCGGCGAAGTCCTCCGCGGCCATCTCTTCTCCGTCGCCCACCACGGCGCCCGTCTCCGGGCCGGCGACACCGAACGGCTCTCCACCGTCACCCGGGACCTGGCCGTCGCCTTCCTCGCCCACTACCTGGAACGGCAGCGCACCCTCCCCGACGACGCCCACCGCACCTCCCTGCTGACCCGCATCGACTACTTCATCGACGTCAACCTCGCCGACCCGCGCCTCACCCCGGCGGCCATCGCCGACCACCACCGGGTATCGGTCCGCACCCTCCACTCCCTCTTCGAAGGCCGCCGCACCACGGTGGCCGCCACCATCCGCCGCCGCCGCCTCGAACGCTGCCGCCGTGACCTGAGCGACCCCGAGCTGGCCACCCGCCGCATCGCGGACATCGCGGCCCACTGGGGCTTCACCAACCCGTCGGTCTTCAGCCGCACCTTCCGCGCCACCTACGGCGCCACCCCCGGCTCCTACCGCCGCACCGAACTCCCCCTCCACTCCCACTCCGCTCCACCACCCCGCGACCACCGCCGCCGGCACGGGCACCCCGGCCGCATCACGGACGGCTCCCGCTGATCCGCCGACGACCGCGGGCATGGCGGGGGACCGCAGAGCCGAAGGGATGCGGGGAGCTCGCGGTCAGCAGCCTTGGTTGAAGAATCTCGTGGGCTGCCGGAGTACATCTGCGGCACCGTCGAGATCCGCGAGCCGAGCGGCGAGCGTTGCCTCGGCGAGCCGGGGTGGCAGTGCCGTACTGAACTTGAGGCCGGTCAGCGCCAGTGGGTCCACTGCCGGGAGGCAGAGCTGCACGGCGGCATCCGCCTTGGCCCCTGCCCACTCCTGAGGAGTGACATCCTCGCGCAGCCGCAGGTGGGCGCCGGTCGGGCGTTGCAACGGATCGGCGACCGACCCGAGGCTGGCGGCAAGAGTGGCATTGGCGCGATGACCGGCCCAGGTCCACCAGCGCACATTGGTCTCTCGTCCGCCACGGGTAACCACCGCCCCGTCGGCGTGCACCGACACATGATTCTCTTCGCGAGCCTTTGCCAGTGCGCCCTGGGCCCGGCGAGTCAGTGCGACCGGGGGAGCGGCTCCCAGCAGCACCTCCCGCACCGCACGAGCGAGCTCGTAAGAGGTGGCGCGAACCGGACCGAGCCCGCCCCACCCGTCCTTCCAGAGCTGATCGCCCACCCTGTGTTCCTGAAGGCAGAGCGCCAGGATCTGCTGGGCGGCGATATGCCGGGGCTCCGGCGGAGCCGTCACCGGTTCCACCCAGCCGCGGCCCCATTGCAGCAGCAGCAGCAGCAGGGCGGCGGCGGCCAGCAAGCCGTCTTCGTCGAGGGCGAGGAACGGAGACATCCTCGATCCGAACTCCGGTGTCGTCTCCCTGCCCCCGACGGCCGGGCTCCAGACGGCGACTCACCTGATGCGATCGCGCAATTTCTCCCAGCTACCCGTTATCGAAGGGCAGTCCTATGTCCCGGGGGGGGTGATCACCTGGAAGTCCATTGCGCGTATGTATGAACAGAACCTTCCCGTCAGCTTTGGCCTTCTTCCAGTACGAAGTGCTGATCGACGGCCAACAGCAGCAGCAGTATCCGGCGCTCTGTGCCCAGGCCGACCTGAACTGGGCCGCGCTGAAGTGGGGTGGATTGGACCGCGGACAGTTCCTTTACGACCTCGCCCAGGTCCGCAAGATCCGGAACAAGATCGCGCACTTCGACCCGCAGCCCCTGCCCGAGGAACGGCTGCAGCAGTTGATCGCATTCCGTCAGTTGCTGCGCGAGTACGTACCGGACCTGTGATCCCGTGACGGGGGTGGGCCCGCGGCGCCGGCCGCGAGCCCACCCCCGTTCACAGTTCGAACTGCTGCCGCAAGAGGCCGGTGTCGAGTCGCAGCGTCCGCCCGTCCGCCAAGGTTTCCAGCACCTGGACTCCGTCGTAGTTCAGCAACTGGCGCAGTACGGCTGCGAACCCCTCCGGACGCCGGGACGGCGGCAGATTCACCCGCTGCGCGAGTGCCGTCACTGGCAGCGTCCCGCCGGATCCGAGCAGGGCGTGAAGAGCCTGCTTGATGCGTGCCATATCCGGCCGACGGGCCAGCATGTCGACCTGCAGGACAGACGTCTCCGAGGCCAGCAGCGCTCCGACCAGCGCCTCGTCGGGTGCGACCAGCGCGACGGACAGCAGACTGTCCTGGCTCGGCGAGGAAGGAACCACCACCTCGTCGAAGAGGGCGTCGTGGCCCCTGGCCAGCTCCGCCGCCGCCTTGGAACGCTTCGCCGACACCTTCGCCACGGTACGCGTGAGCGGTGCTGACTCCGGCTCCCGAGTCTGCGGGACGGCGCCCGCTGCTTCGGCGTTCCACCAGGCCGGTCGCTGACTTCCCAACTTCCGGCAGCCCTTGGGCGGGGTGGCTCCGAGCGGCAGAAAAGCCATGACCGGAATGACGAACTCGGCGAGTGAGGCACCACCGTGGTATCCGGCCCGCCGACTGCCGTAGCGGGTGTCCGTGTCTCACAGGGCCACGATCTCACCGCCCGGATCCGGGGCGACCACCCGTGGCCCGGACAGCCTGACCTCGGCGTCGGCGAGCGGCTCCGCCGGACTTCCGGCCGCGCGGTGCCGAGCCGACTGCGCCTGTTCCACGGGCACCGGCTGCGCGTACCGGTCGATCACAAGGCCGTCCTCCACGAGGATCGGCCGCCCGCTGTTCCGGCACCGCGTCCCGCGGAGCCCGGCCTTACGCACGACACTCTGCTCAAGATGATCAGGTCGTTCAAGACCGACCCGGCACATCAGTCAATGGCCTTGCTCTGGTCCATCGGACGGCTCGTAGAGGAGAAGGCACGACTTGCTCCCTGGTCCGAGCTCGAGCAGGAGGTCGGCTCCCTTTTGGAGGACTTCGGCGGCGACGGCGGCAACGCTACGACAGAGCGTTCGCTCCGGCACCTCCGGGCCGGTGGGCTGTGGGAGGTGCTGGGAGTCACTGGGCCCGACCTGGAGCTCTCCGCAGCCAATCTGCGCAGGGCCTGGGCACGGGCCGGCTTGAAGGAGGACGCGGCCAATGTGTCCAAGAGCTCCCGAAGCCGCGCGCAGGCGGTCGACATCGTGCTCTCCACCCACTTCTCCGGCACGGATACGGACCGGACGGCACTGCTCGAGATGACCGGCCTTGGCGGCGTCCTGAGCGCAGGTGGCCGGACGGAGGACCCCTCCGGCCCGGCTCCCGTGGGCCGCCGCCCCCGGAGCGGTTCCCAGCCCGACCGCGACCGGCAGTCGGCGGCCCTGGTCAAGGACGTCTACGGAAGTATCTGCCAGGTGTGCGGCGTGCCACTGGAAACACGGGACGGCCGCTACAGCGAGGCCGCTCATATCCAGGGCCTGGGAAGTCCGCACTTCGGCCCGGACATCCTGGAGAATCTCCTCTGTCTCTGCCCCAACCGCCACAAGCAGTTCGACACCTTCAGCATCTACATCGACGAGAACTGGTCGGTGTGCATGACGAACAGCGGCGAAGCGAAATGGGAGCTCACTCGCCGACACCCGATCGACACCGAGTACGTCGTCTACCACCGGGACTTGTGTCTGCGCGGCTGGTGATCAGCGGGCGGAACGACCGCGCTCCTGGCAAGTGTCACCGCATGGCCGGAAGCGCTCTTGCGGGTGGCCGCAGGGGTTGTTGCCATGTCCTCCGGGGGGACAGCGGCTGAGGGGGCGGCTCGGTGGGGGATCTGACGGTCAAGGAGTGGAAGAGGTACGGGCACCATCGGCTGTACGTGAACGATGCGGATGGCGGCTTGGTGGCCTGGCTCGATCTCAAGAGCGGGCATCTGGAGATCGCATGCCCGGAGCTCCGGCACCAGGTGATGGAGCTCTTGGCGCACTGCGTGCCCGGTCCAGCGGAACCGGCGGTCCCCGCCGGCCGGGCCCCCGCGGACCCGCTCCGGTCGCCGCCTCCCTTACTGCCTCCCCTCACCGGCGCGGACGACCTGGCACTGCACCGGCCCGGTGCGCTGGTGAAGGACAAACTGACTTCCGAGGGGCCCGGGCCGTTGCGGCGACTGCTCGACGCCGCCCTGAGGCGCCCCTCCGAATGGGACAGCTGGCGCCAAGGGCTCGAGGGAGAGCGGAGGGTCGGTAAGGAACTACGTCGATTCGCCGGGCACGGCTGGCAGGTGCTGCACTCGGTCCCGCTCTCTTCCGGCCACGACATTGATCATTTGCTGATCGGGCCCGGCGGGGTATTCACCCTCAACACCAAGAACTTTCGAGGACGGAGAATCTGGGTGGGTGACGAGATGGTGAAAGTGGATCACGGCAAGGGCCGCCCGTACCCGATGAAGGCCCGACGGGAGTCCGAACGAGCCTCGAAGGCGCTGTCCGTCCACTGCGGCTTCCCGGTCCCCGTATCCCCGCTCCTCGTTTTCGTACGGCCGGCGGAGCTCAAGGTCGATGCGACGCGCCAGACGGTGCATGTCTACAACGAACGCACCCTTGCCGCGCTCGCGCCCATCGGCAGAGTCATGGATGTTCGGCGGATAGAGCAGATCTATGCCGTGGCCCGGCACCGGCAGACATGGCTGGACGCCTGAGCCCGTCGGCTTGCTGCAGTCGCGGGCGGTTCAGCTTGGCCGGATAGGCCGTGGTCAGGGCCTGGCTGCCCTGATAACACGGAGTGAAGTCCGGGCAGCGAGGTTGCGACGGGGGAACGTGGGCTGGCAGGAAGAAGTTGTATCAGCGCTGGACGCCTGGGTGGCTCACGAGGGCGTACCCGCGCGCGAGCCGCGGTGGCGCCCTCTGGGGCGAGCTGTGCGAGGCCGGAAACCCGGAGAGTACGTCGTGGACGTACGAGGCTCCGAGATCGGTACGGACCAGCTTCAAGGCGACAATCTGAGACTGGCCGGGCCAGAGGAAAGCGGTGTCGACGCCGGGCACTCCGTTCTCGACGTGTTCAAGGACGGCACAGCCCTACGGGTGCGCGTGCCGGAGTTCGCGGATCCACCTGATCCACACCTGTGGATGAAGCCTCAGCCCATGGGATTCCTCGTCAAGGCATTGCGGGAGGGCATGGCCGCGCTCACCGACGCCCCACTGGCCCACCTCATGGCCCGAGGTGAGGCGGGCGCCGGTCGGCTGGCACCGATGGGGCCGCCGTCGAATGTGCTCCTGCCGGCTCAGGAGCTCGCGTACCGTGCCTGCACCGGCGAGGGATTGTGGCTTGTCTGGGGCCCGCCCGGCACCGGCAAGACCACGGTCCTCAAACGCGCCATCGGCGACCTGATGGCGCACGGGAAGCGTGTCCTCCTGGTCTCGGCCACCAACATCGCCGTGGACAACGCCCTGTGGGGGGTGGTGAAAGAGAGACGCCACGCAGACGGTGAGATCGTTCGGGTGGGGCCACCCCATTTGCGGGAGGTTGCGGAGGACGCGAGCGTCTGTCTCGCACTGATGGTGCGTGAACGGCTGGCCGAAGCGGATGAACGGCGCCGTGCGGTCGCCGCCCAGTTGGTCGAAGCCGGGGAACGAGCCCGTCGGCTGGAGGGACTGGACCGCGGCCTGACCCACTTCGACGCGGTGACATACGCGGCGGACCGCACCCGCCTCGACGATCCCGCGCGCAGCCCCGATGCCCTGAAGCAGGCTCGCGACCGGGCACATCGGGATGTTCGGGTTGCGGTGGAGGCGGTTACGCGCCTGGAAGAGGCGCATCAGGCAGCGGTCGAAGCCGTAAAAGCGACGGAGCCAGCTCAAGCGGACTGGCAGTCCCACGACGAGCATCATGCGCATATCGCCCAACTGCGGACGGTGGTCGTCGATTTGGAGGCGAAGGCACTCCTCGCCGACGGCGAGCGCACGGCGGTACAGGAACATCTTGACGACCTGGAGAGTTTGAAGGGCTTCGCGAGGCGCCGGACCAAGCGGGACCGCGAGGCGGCACACATCGAACTCGCCACGGCACGCACCCGTGCCGAGGCCGCCGAGCGGAAGGCAGAGCAAGCCCGGTCCGTTCTTGCTCGTCAGGCCGAAGCCGTAGCTGCGCGTCTCGCCGACATCGGTGGCCGGATCGCCTTCAGCAGGCAGGAGATCACTCGTCGACAGACTGACCTGCGCGTGACGCAGGAAGACCTGAAGCAGGCTCAACGGGTCCGCAAAGCGGCAGCCGCTCGGTCCGCCCCCTTCGACACGGAAATCAAGCTCTCGCAAGCGGCGGTGGATCGCGTCGCGGAGGCCGACCGTCTCGGACATCCCGGCCGCCATGCACTGGCCGCCGCCCTCAGGCCCCGAGTCGTTGCGGACGCGGAGCAGAAGCCGGCCCTGGAACGCCGCCACCGCGAGCTCCAGGAGGAGTACGACAAGCTCGCCCGCGATGCCCAGGGCGAGATCGTGCGGGGTGCGAAGGTGGTCGCCACGACCCTCGCACGCTTCCGTACCACCAAAGCGGTGTTCGAGGGCGAGTACGACGTCGTCCTGGTCGACGAGGCCGGGGCCGCTACTCTGCCCGAAGCACTCCTCGCCGTTGGCAAGGCCAAGAGCACGGCCGTTCTTCTCGGCGACTTCATGCAGCTCGGTCCCGTTCTGCCCGACCTCGACAGCAGCAAACGGCCCGATGTGGCTCGCTGGATCCTCAGCGAGGTCTACGAACACTTCGGCATCGAGTCCGCCGCAGCTGCCGTCAACCATCCCGGCTGCGTCGTCCTCGACGTTCAGCACCGGTTCGGCCGTGACGTCATGAGTCTTGCCAATGCCCTCGCTTATGACGGTGTGCTGAAACCGGGCCCCGGGGTCGAGCAGCGTGCTGCTCGACGAGCGCCCGACGACGCAGAGATCGTGATCATCGATACCGACGGACTCCAGAGTCTCGCTCAGGCCCACCGCACCGGCCGTCGCAAGGGATGGTGGCCGGCCGGCGCTCTGCTCGCCCGGGCGCTGATCGACCTGCACCGTGAGGACGGCGAAGAAGCCGGTGTGGTCACGCCGTACCCGGTGCAGGCGGAAGCGACCCTGGAAGCCCTGCGGGACCACGAGGGGACGGACGGCAGGCTTGCCGAGGTCGGGACGGCGCACCGGTTCCAGGGCCGTGAGTTCCCGGTGGTCGTCTTCGACACAGTGGAGGACGACTACGGTGACGGGCTCTGGATGTCCCAGGCGACTCGGGCCCCCGGGGCGACGGCCTGGGCACGCAACGGAGTACGGCTCTTCAACGTCGCCGTCACACGGGTGCAGACCAGGTTGTACGTCGTCGGGAGCCGGAGCCGTATCCTCGCCGCAGGCGAACAGACTGCCATGGGCAAGCTCGCCGCGCTCATCCACGACCGGCGCGTCCGCTCGGTACCTGCCACCCGGCTCATTGCCCCCGGCGGGCAGCCCGATATCCCACTGGGCCCCTTCGGCACCCGGCTCGCCGACGTTCTCTCGCGCCATGTCGAGGTCTCCGACATCGACGACGAGATCTCCTTCTACGAGACGTTCACCGACCGGCTCGCGGAAGCCCGTACGTCCTTGTGGATCTGGTCTCCCTGGACGGCCAAACGCCTGCTCCGCCTGCTCCCGGTACTGGCCGACGCCGTACATCGTGGAGTGCGTGTGACGATCTTCGTCCGTGACCCTTACGACACCGGTCAGAAGAAACAGGCTCACCTGGTCAAGCAGCTGCGGGCGGTGGTCCCGACCGTGGTCGCCGTCAATGTCATGCACCAGAAGATCGTCGTCATCGACGAGCACACGGTACTGCTGGGCAGCCTCAACACCCTCTCGCAGAGCCGCTCCCGAGAAGTCATGCTGACCATCAAAGGCGGCCACTTCGCCCGCAAGATCCTCGCTCATGAGCATGCGGAGGACTTTGCGAAACCGCCGCGATGCGGTGCGTGCAAAGGCGATGATGTGGACCTGCGAAGGCGAGCCAACGGTTCCTGGTACTGGAGGTGTTTCAACAGAGTGTGCCCGGCGAGACAGGGCTCGCGCGCATGGGAGACGGCCGTTCGCATGAACTCCGGGCGCCGCCGCTGAGAGCGGATCCGTGTCGAACGTTTGGACATACATTTATTCGGGCGGCCACCTCATGCGTGATGCGGTCGAGATCGCGATCTGCTCGGCCGGTAGAGGGACCAGCGCGTATACGCGATATGCCGAGGTCAACGAGCGGAGGCACAGATCATGGACGAAGGCGGTGCGGGCGCGAGCCGGGGAAGCGGCGCCCATCTGCGGGCGTCGAGCAGAGATCTCACCAAATTGGCCGATGACCTCGACGACATGCAGGATCACCTGGACAAGCAGATCAGGCGGATGGACGCGATCGTCGACCGCATCGAGGCGGGTTGGCGAGGGCCGGCGGCAACGGCGTACCGCAGGTTCCACCGGGCGGCGGCCGAGGACGCCGTGCGCATCCGCGAAGTGATCCGGCACCTCGAGCAGGCCGTACGTCTGAGCCGGGACGGCTTCACGGATCAGGAACTGGACACGATGGCCGAACTGCGAAGCATTCCCGTTGATATCGAAAGCGAGGTCGGCAAACTGTCCACACCGAACCCGGAGGCCACCGGCCCCGTCCCTCCGCGCAGCAGCCTCGACTCCTTCTGAGACTCTCTCCGAGAACCTCTGCCGTCACTGCGGCGAAACCCACGAAACGGGGTAATCATGCCGACCGGAAGTGCGGACGACAGCCGGATCACCGTCTCCTTCGCCGACCTCTTCGAGCTCGCCGCCGAGCTGGAGGACATCGTCGCAAAGCTCAACAGCAGTCTGGACGACCTCCACGACCGCGTCGTGCCGGTCGTGCTTGCCTGGGAGGGGGAGGCCCGCGAGGTCTTCGTCGAAAAGCTCGACGAGTGGGACCGTTCGGCGCAGGATCTCCAGGCGGTCCAGAAATGGCTGCACGAGTGCGCGACCACAAGCAATATCAATTACGCGGCAGCGCATCAGACCGTGCTGCGTGGCTGGGGGGCCGGCTGATGGGAACACCACCACCGGGCGGGAACGGCACCATCGACGTCAAACCGGCTGACCTCCACCGCGTGTCCGGTGGTGTGGCGAATCAGCAGACGGTGATGGACAGGGGTGCCAAAACCTTCCTCGAAGATCTGCACAAGTACCCGGACGCAGGTGGTTACGGAAACTCGCCCCAGGCCTTCGCAACGTCGTACGTCACGGTAGGAAACCGCTTCCTCGAGGTTTGGGCCAAGAGCGTCGCAAGCATCGGGGGAGCGGCAGTCGGCTTCACCTCGACGGCGAATACCTATGCGCAGGCAGAGGCGGCCAATGATCCAACAGGGAAGACCAAAGCGGTTGTCCAACCACTGCCGAAGGTCATCGAGCGCCCGCCCGCCTACGGCCCGGTTCCGAATCTGAAGTGGGGTGACGACGACGGCGGCGACGACTTCATCCGCAGGATCCTCGAGTGGGTGCCCGAGCTGGTCCGAGACATACTGAGGCCCGTGGTGAAGCATGCCTTCCGGATGGGTAAGGTCGCCGAGGTCTACCCGTTTCCTCAGCAGCACTATGTGAACTCACTGTCCAAGGCATGGATGGCGACGACTACCTCGCTCTCCCTGGCGGAGAGCGGTTTGACGGGGAACGTCAGCAGTATCACCCAGCAGGCCGACAGCGAGTGGTACAACGCGATGCGCCACTTCTGCAGTTCGCTGTGGGGCACGACGGCATGGGGCAAGAACCGCCAGAACTACGAGTGGAAACACGACAGCTCCTCGTCGCCGACCGCCACCCACCCGGTAATGACCGTACTGTTCGACACGGCCAGGAAGGTCAGTGATCTCCTCCACGAATTTGCCGAGGCGGCCGTCTATCTCAACAGCGAGGTATGGGACGTCTACATGGAGGCCGTGCGGGATGCGATTCCCCGAGTCGAAGTCAACCTCAAGGACGGCGTCGGCATGGACGACGTCAAGGGTTTCCTTAAAGGGGTGGTCAAAGGGGCAGGCCAGTTGGGTCAGGGAATCGTCCTGAACATGAACACCGCGAAGCTGAACATGATCGTCACCACGTACAATCGGCGCGTCGACGCACTCGTCCCGCAGCTCGACGCACTGGTGGGTCCGTTGGACGAGGCACACAGAAGCGCTCCGAAATTCGAGGCCCAGGAAGCCCGGGCGCAAGGCTTCGGGATGCGGGCCCTGGAGGAGTTCAAGGGCTCGCAGGTGTGGCTGAAGATCGACTCGGCCGGTAAGTACGACCTCAATCTTGCCGCCAACGAGTACATGGAGAACGGCCACACGCTGGACAAGCACGTCGGAAAGACGGACGAGCAGCTTGTGCAGCGACTGCGTGATCAACAGGTGAACGGGCCGACTCAGGCATGGCCGCACGGAAAGCCCTATCCGAGAGGTTCTTCCGCCTTCCCGAATCTCCAGAGGGCGGAGGTGCTGACCGAGTACAACCTCAACCGGAACAAGGAAGCCATCGAAGCATGGATCAAGGGTCCGCCGCCGCCGGGGGAGGGAGTCGTCAAGAGCTTTCATGCCACCGCGCCGAACGGTGAGACCAGCGGCCGCAGCGTGAGCAAGCAGCCGGTCGATCCGAACGACCCGCTCTCCGGGTACAAACAGGGAGGCATGGACGCCCATGTTTACGACGTCACCGGTATCGAAACCCGTATCCGGTACGACAGCGGCCGTACCCCGCCGTTCACTGTGATGACTTCGATGCCGGCCAGAGCTTAGTTCGTGTCGCCGTGAGGCTGCTCTCCGTCCGGAGGGTGTCGCGGGCACGGGAGGATCCCGGCGACACGGTCCTGAACCCCCACCGAGAAAGGCCAGCACCACATGTTCGTCGACCAGGCCTCCTGGGAAGCCGCGGTACAGCACCTCTACAGAGATGCGGTCGCGTACATTGCCACCGGTCCGCGCCGGCACGAGGACTGGGTGCTCGACGCCCTGGCCTTGATGGCCCGGGCCGTTCCGGACCCCCGGGGCTGGGTCCGCGTCGACGACGCGGAGAAGGACTCCGAACGCACCGGGGCCCCGGAGTACCCGTTTGCCGTCCACTCTCCGGAGTACGTCACCGCCCGCCTCGAAGAGATCGACCGCGACAGCGCCGAGAACCTGCTCCTGGCCCTGACCGAGGCCGGCTGCACCCTCGCCAACCTCCGGTACTTCGACGAGTCCGAGGACGAGCTGAGGGCGATGGCGCGCACGATCCTGGCCCGTTACGGGAACGAGGCCACCTATCGCACCAACGTGCGCAAGACCGGTAGCGCGCCCGGCACGCTCGACTTCTCTCAGGAGAGCCTCGGGTACGCCCCGCTGAGCGTCCTTATGGAGGACTGCGGCCTGGTCGTCGTTTCGGGCACCGAAGTCGGTCTGTTCTGGAGCTTTTCCGACTAGTAATCAGTCGCAGCAAAGCCCCTGACCGGGCCCCTGAGAGGATGTCCCTGTGCTGACCCGTTCCGCTTCCTACCCCGACCGTGAGACCGCTTACTGGGCCGTCCAGCAGGTAGTGACAGCCAATGAGCAGGCCATCCACCGCTGGCTCGCCCGCGGTACCCGGGTACGACTCACCATCGAGGGAGCCTGGCCCTCCCGCGAGCAGCCGGTGGGCCGGGTCCAGTTGGAAGCCGACCTGCTGGCGGGGCGGGGGCCCGTCGACGTTCGTTCGGCACGTGTGGTGTTGCGTCGTGAGCCGTCGAGTCCCCACGGCTTCGTCGTCCACATGACCGTCCCGTTCTACTTGTAGAGGCCGCCCGCAGATGTCCATGAAGCCTCTCGAACACGATCGCAGGTACGGCGAGCTGGACCAGGTGATGCGCGCGTACCTGGGGCAGCCGGCCGACGACACCCCGGAGCGGCGCAGCCGCGCGTTGGACGCGTATCTGCGTCACGCCTGGCACACCCGCCCCTGGGCCATCGCGGCGGCGGAGCGTCAGCTGCGCGAGTACAGCCGTAATCCACCGGGCCGCATCCGACATCAGTTGGGTGAGTTCTACGCGATCCCTGACACCGGGATGCCCCAGGCCGATATCCGTGACTGGCTGATCGTGCTGGCCGACCACCTGCGGAGGAGCATCGAAGAAGGAGACGTCCCGCAACCGTCGTCTCCTCAAACGCACTGGGAGTGGCACGCGCGCTTCCCGGAGACCGCGCAACTGCTCGGGGGCTGGTTCTCGCAGGACGTCGTGGACGAGTTTCCCGACCATGAAGCCGCTGTTGCCGACTATGCCGTGACCACCGACCCACACCTGGTCGCACGTTTGGTGGGCGAACTCCACGAACTGCTCGCCCTCCCCCTGGACGAGGCGGATTACGCCCTGGCGGCCGCCGAACTCGGCATGGAGGT
This sequence comes from Streptomyces sp. NPDC003691, assembly GCF_053981115.1. NCBI lineage: Bacteria > Bacillati > Actinomycetota > Actinomycetes > Kitasatosporales > Streptomycetaceae > Streptomyces > Streptomyces sp. NPDC003691. Next base: position 99,097 of record NZ_JBSFNQ010000020.1, read on the forward strand.
CGGCCCGCCCGAGCCGTTCTCCCACGGCGCATGGTTCCAGTCGGTGGCGGCGACTCTGGCCAGCGTCTGATGCCGGGCCCGTGACCGAGGTCTTACCTCTGCGTCCTGGTGACTGCGATCGGCCGGTCCGGACCTGGCAGGGGCGATCACGAGGGTCCGGAGCCTGGGAGGGCACAGCAAAAGACCCTGATCGACATTTCTGTCGATCAGGGTCTTCAGGCACTTCCTGCGAAGTGCCCCCGGCAGGATTCGAACCTGCGCACACGGCTCCGGAGGCCGTTGGGTGATTCCGCGTTTTGCCTGCTCAGCGGCCTACCTGATGATGTGTCAGGCTCGCGATCCCGCGTATATCCCGCGATGAGGAAATGACTACTTTATTCTGTTTATCCGCTTCCTATCCATTCGGTCGCTGTGCTGCGGGGCGACGTCTGCCGTGATTTCGGCTCCTGGCATGGGAGGGGTGCAAGGCCGCGCTTGATCGGGCAGGCGGACTCTCGTGGAGTGCAGGGCCGGGGGAGTGCGCCGTTGGTGTCCCTGGGCGCCTCCCGCACCAAGGTCCTGCTCGGGCAGGCGGCGGGGAGTGAGTGAGTGAGCCTGCTGGGCCTCGCCGATGGCCGTGGCGTTGGTACGAGGCACCGTCGGATGGGTCGACGGGTGTCGCGCGCCGGGGCGAGTTGAGCCTGGTGCGGTACGACAGAGGCGGGTGCGATATCGGTGGCCCTGTGCCACTGGCGTAGGCCTCGGGCGGGCACGATCTCGGCAAGATCCTGCTGGATGTGGCGCTCGCGGTCGCTCTCGGTGGCGATTGCCCGGCCGGCATCGGCATGTTGCGGACCGAGTTGGCCATGTTCGGGTTGGTGGACCCGGACCCGACAGTCTCCCGGCTGCGCGACGGTCGCCGCTGGCGGCCAACGCGCCCCTGAACGCGATCCGCAGCGCTCGCTCCCAGGTGCGCCAGCATGTATGGCAGGTGGGCAGGCAGATGGCGTCTGACGCGAGCGGCTCTGTGACCGTGGACCTGGACGGCGTCTTGGTGATCGTGCACTCCAACAAGGAAGACACGGCCGCGACCTGGAAGACCTTGGCCACCACCCGCTGACGGGCTTCGTCGACCACGGCACGGGCGAGTCCGGTGAGCTGCTGTCCGGTCTGCTGAGGCCCGAGGAGGCGGGCAGCACACCGCCACCGGTTACAGAGCCGCTACCCAACCGGCCCTGGCCGTAGGGTGCCCGGTGACCGTCCATGCCTCAGCCCTCAAGGGCATCACCCTGGTAGAGGATTCCCGGCAGGTAGCCCCTGGCAGGGGACAGATCCCGCCAGTTGAGGTCCCCCTCCTCCACGGACATCTCTCGCCAGTCGTCCTCTTCGTTCACGCTGCGGAACACCTCATGCAGCGAGTCGGGGAGTACCTCGTTCTCCCGACGGCTCGGGCGGCGTCGGTCCTGAGGAACCGTCCAGTCTGCCGCGAAAAGAGTGCCGTCAATGTAGAGCGTGGGCTCCTGACGAGGCCGGTGGCGGGCGAGCAGGCCCAGGATTTCCTCGCGAAGGCCAGCGATTTCGTTGCGTCGAGCCGCTCGTTCCACACGATGCAGCACCGGTGCCAGAACCCCGACCGTCACGCCGAGCGCCGCGAAGCCAGCCACGACGTAGTCGCCCAGAATGAGTGGTTCCTGATGGGCGAAGGCGTCGAGGAACGGCGTGTAGTAGGCCAGCACATGCCGGTCCGGGTCGACGGGAAGGTCTACGGCGCGGGGGTCGGCTGCGTCCGGGTCGATCGCCGTCAGACGCATGGAGCCGTGGGGGGAGGAGAAGTGCACCGCGCTCGCGTATGCGATCTTCGGCACTGCGCCCTTGATGGTCTTGACTGTCCTCTTCTGTTCCTCCATGGCTTCGCGCAGCCCCTTCTCCAGCGGGCCTGAGCGGCCTTTGGCTTCCGCGACGACATATCCGCCGGCGGTCCGCTCTCCGAAGAAGTCCGCCCGGCTCCGGCCGGGGGCGAAGGTGAGATTGTAGGCGGAGGCGTAGGGGGTGTCTTCAAACGATCTTGGATGGTGGATCATGGTGCGGTGATACGTCGCCATGAACTGTCCGATGCGGAGTGGGCCTTCGTGCAGCCG
>NZ_JBSFNQ010000021.1:0-95583 GCF_053981115.1 Streptomyces sp. NPDC003691
CGGTGGCGGCCACGGTCTGGCTGAAGGTGGTGTGGATCCGGCCGTCGGCGGCGACGGTCTTGATCAGGCCCTCGACGGTGGACCGCAGCCTGGCCCCGACGAACCTCCGCGGCGCTTACGCGTCCAGGGACGTCATGACGTGCTTGATGCGCGTGTAGTCGTCGAAGCCGTAGGCCGACAGGTCCTTGCCGTAGCCGGACTTCTTGAAGCCGCCGTGCGGCATCTCGGCGACCAGCGGGATGTGGGTGTTGATCCAGACGCAGCCGAAGTCGAGCGCCTTGGACATCCGCATCGCGCGCCCGTGGTCCTTGGTCCACACGGAGGACGCCAGCGCGTACTCGACGCCGTTGGCGTACTCCAGTGCCTGGGCCTCGTCGGTGAAGGACTGGACGGTGATGACGGGGCCGAAGACCTCGTTCTGGATGATCTCGTCGTCCTGCTTCAGCCCGGAGACCACGGTCGGGGCGTAGAAGTAGCCCTTGTCGCCGACGCGGTGGCCGCCGGCCTCGACCTTGGCGTGCGCGGGCAGCCGGTCGATGAAACCGGAGACCTGCGCCAGCTGGTTGGCGTTGTTCAGCGGGCCGTAGAGGACGTCCTCGTCGGGGGCGCCGGTCTTGGTCTCGGCCGCGGCGGCGGCGAGGGCGGCGACGAACTCGTCGTGGATGGACTCCTGGACCAGGACGCGGGTCGCGGCCGTACAGTCCTGGCCGGCGTTGAAGTACCCGGCGACGGCGATGTCCTCGACGGCCTTGGCGATGTCGGTGTCCTCGAAGACCACGACGGGCGCCTTGCCGCCCAGCTCCAGGTGGACCCGCTTGACGTCCTTGGCGGCGGACTCGGCGACCTGCATTCCGGCGCGTACGGAGCCGGTGATGGAGGCCATCGCCGGGGTCCGGTGCTCCACCATGGCGCGGCCGGTCTCCCGGTCGCCGCAGAGGACGTTGAAGACGCCCTTGGGGACGATCGCGCCGATGATCTCGGCGATCAGCGCGGTGGAGGCGGGGGTGGTGTCCGAGGGCTTGAGGACCACGGTGTTGCCCGCGGCGAGCGCCGGGGCGAACTTCCACACCGCCATCATCATGGGGTAGTTCCACGGTGCGACCTGCGCGCAGACCCCGACCGGCTCGCGGCGGATGATGGAGGTCATTCCCTCCATGTACTCGCCGGCCGAACGGCCCTCCAGCATCCGCGCCGCGCCCGCGAAGAAGCGGATCTGGTCCACCATCGGCGGGACTTCCTCGGTACGGACCAGCTCCAGCGGCTTGCCGGTGTTCTCCGACTCGACCGCGATCAGCTCCTCGGCCCGCTCCTCGAAGGCGTCCGCGATCTTCAGCAGGACCTTCTGGCGCTCGGCGGGGGTGGCGTCGCGCCAGGCGGGGAACGCGGCGGCGGCGGCCTCCATGGCGGCGTCGACGTCGGTCTGTCCGGAGAGCGGGGAGGTCGCGTAGACCTCGCCGGTGGCCGGATTGACGATATCGATCGTCCGCCCGTCGGCGGCGTCCCGGAACTCCCCGTTGATGTAGTTGCGCAGTCGACGCGGCTCGGTGGTCACTGTTGCCACCCCTCCAGATCTGACGGCCTTGTCAGGCGGCTCTGTCCGTACCCGGGTGAGGGTTCCACCCGGTTCCGTCCACCCTAAACCGTTCAGCGACGCTTTCGACAGCCCCGACCCACCGCACCTTCGGATTCAGTGTTTACACGGCCCTTAGACAACGAATTTCATCGCTCAGGGCTTGCGTGACGGAGGAGTCCCGTGCAGAGTGAGCATGTGGCCAGTCGAAGCGCAGACCCCAGGAACGGGACCGCCGGGAACGCCCAGTCCCCGGCGATCGACGCCGTTTCCCTCGCGATCATCGAACAGCTCCAGGAGGACGGACGCCGTCCTTACGCAGCCATCGGCAAAGCCGTCGGCCTCTCCGAGGCCGCGGTGCGCCAGCGGGTGCAGAAGCTGCTCGACCAGGGCGTCATGCAGATCGTCGCCGTGACGGACCCGCTCACCGTGGGCTTCCGCCGCCAGGCGATGGTCGGCATCCGGGTGGAGGGCGACCTCGACCCCGTGGCGGAGGCGCTGACGGCCATGGCCGAATGCGAGTACGTGGTGATGACCGCGGGCTCCTTCGACCTGATGGTGGAGGTCGTCTGCGAGGACGACGACCACCTGCTCGAAGTGATCAACAAGCGGATTCGCGCGCTCCCCGGTGTGCGGTCCACCGAGAGCTTCGTCTATCTCAAGCTCAAGAAGCAGACCTATATGTGGGGAACCCGATAGCCGTGAGCAAGGACCTCTCCAAGACCGCCTACGACCACCTGTGGATGCACTTCACCCGCATGTCGTCGTACGAGAACGCCCCCGTCCCCACCATCGTCCGCGGTGAGGGCACCTACATCTACGACGACCAGGGCAAGCGCTACATCGACGGCCTCGCCGGCCTCTTCGTGGTGAACGCCGGACACGGCCGGGTCGAGCTGGCCGAGACCGCCTACAAGCAGGCGCAGGAACTGGCGTTCTTCCCGGTGTGGTCCTACGCCCACCCGAAGGCCGTCGAGCTGGCGGAGCGCCTGGCCAACGAGGCCCCCGGCGACCTCAACAAGGTCTTCTTCACCACCGGTGGCGGCGAGGCGGTGGAGACCGCGTGGAAGCTGGCCAAGCAGTACTGGAAGCTGCAGGGTCAGCACACCAAGTACAAGGTCATCTCCCGTGCGGTCGCCTACCACGGCACCCCGCAGGGCGCCCTGTCCATCACCGGCCTCCCGGCCCTGAAGGCCCCCTTCGAGCCGCTGGTCCCCGGCGCGCACAAGGTGCCCAACACCAACATCTACCGCGCCCCGATCCACGGCGACGACCCCGAGGCCTTCGGCCGCTGGGCCGCCGACCAGATCGAGCAGGAGATCCTCTTCGAGGGCCCCGAGACCGTCGCCGCGGTCTTCCTGGAGCCCGTGCAGAACGCCGGCGGCTGCTTCCCGCCGCCGCCCGGCTACTTCCAGCGGGTCCGCGAGATCTGCGACCAGTACGACGTGCTGCTCGTCTCCGACGAGGTCATCTGCGCCTTCGGCCGGCTCGGCACCACCTTCGCCTGTGACAAGTTCGGCTACGTCCCGGACATGATCACCTGCGCCAAGGGCATGACCTCGGGCTACTCCCCGATCGGCGCCTGCATCGTCTCGGACAAGATCGCCGAGCCGTTCTACAAGGGCGACAACACCTTCCTGCACGGCTACACCTTCGGCGGCCACCCGGTCTCCGCGGCCGTCGGCGTCGCCAACCTCGACATCTTCGAGCGCGAGGGCCTCAACCAGCACGTCCTCGACAACGAGGGCGCCTTCAAGGCCACCCTGGAGAAGCTGTACGACCTGCCGATCGTCGGCGACGTCCGCGGCAACGGCTTCTTCTACGGCATCGAGCTGGTGAAGGACAAGGCCACCAAGGAGACCTTCACGGACGAGGAGACGGAGCGCGTGCTCTACGGCTTCCTCTCCAAGGCGCTCTTCGACAACGGCCTGTACTGCCGGGCCGACGACCGCGGCGACCCGGTGATCCAGCTCGCCCCGCCGCTGGTCGCCGACCAGTCCACGTTCGACGAGATCGAAGGCGTGCTCCGGACGGTCCTCACCGAGGCCTGGACCAAGCTCTGATCCCCTGACGGCCCCGCGCCGCCCGGACGACGGCCCGGGTACGCCCATCCGAGTGGATGGCGCGTACCCGGGCCGTGTGGTTCCCCGGTACCCGCGGCGGGCTGCCCGAGGCTGGTCCCCGTCAGGCTGCGCCCCGGTGACCCGTTCCTCGACCGGCCCCGCTCCCCCGCAAGGGGCGACCGGTCCGGCCGGGGCCGCCGCATCCGATCAGAGGCGAGGGGTACGCCATGGAGACTCCGCCGGACGACGACGTGCTGTGGGCACGCGCGCTGCACCACACCCACCGGGGCTCCCCCGCCCTCGCCGCGGTCGACGCCGGGGTCCGCGAGGGCGAGATCCTCGCGGTCGGCGGCCCGCGCGGCGCCGGGAAGACCACCCTGCTGCGCTGCCTCTCCGGACAGCTGGTCCCCACCGGCGGCGAGGTCTGGTTCAACGGCACCCCCCTGCACTCCCTCCCGGCCCCGCGGCGCGAGCAACTGCGCCGGGAACGCTTCGGCTGGATCGGCCCGGAGCCGTCCCTGGTGCCCGAGCTGACCGCCTGGGAGAACGCCGCCCTCCCGCTGCTGCTGCGGGGCGTCCCGCACCGGCGGGCCAAGGCCGCCGCCCTGGAGTGGCTGGAGCGGCTCGACGTCGCCCCGGCCGCCCGGCTCCGCCCGTACGCCCTGAACCGGGCCCAGCGCCAGCGGACCGCGACCGCCCGGGCGCTGGTCGCCGAACCCGCCGTGCTCTTCGCCGACGAACCGACGGCGGCCCTGCACCGCGCCGACGCCGCCCAGGTGCTGCGGACGGTCCTCAGCGCGGCCCGCTCGCACCGCATCACCACCCTCCTCGCCAGCCACGACCCCGCCGTCACGGCCCTCGCCGACCGGACGATCACCCTCCTCGACGGGCGGCGCACCGACACCCCGGCCGCCACCGGCACGGAAGGCCGGGCCGCGTGCTCGCTCTCCGTCTAGCCCGCGGCGCCGGCCCCTGGGCCCTGCTGCGGCGGCTGCTGGTCGCCGCCGCCTCGGCCGGAGTCGGCTTCCTGCTGCTCAGCACCCTCGCCTACGCGCTCGCGCACCCCGGCGACCCGGCGGCCGTACCCCGGCTCGCCTGGTGCCTGGTGCCCCTGGCGGCCGCGGTGCACTTCGCGGTCGCCGTGGCCCGTACCGACCCCGGCACCCGCCCCCGTACCGGACTGTCCGCCGTCGGCCTCGGGCCCGCCCGGCTCGCCGCGCTCGCCGCCTCGTCGACCGCGCTCGCCGCCACCCTCGGCAGCACCGTCGCCCTGCTCCTCGTCCTCCATCTGCGGGGCGATCTGACCGGACTTCCGTTCGACGGCGCGGGCGGGGAACTGCTCGCCGCCGGACGGCCGCTGCCGCTCGGCGCCGCGCTCACCCTCCTCGCCGGCCTCCCCGTCACCGCGACCTTCGCCGCCGCCCTCGCGCTGCGGGCCCGCTCCGCGACCCCGGTCCCCGACCCGGCGGAGCCGCCCGCCCCCGGGACCCCGCCCGGCGGACTGCCGTGGGGCTGCGCCCTGGTCGCCGCCGGACTCGCCGTCGGCACCTATGCGGCCCGCACCGCGTCCGGCGGGGAGCTGCCCCTGCCGGGCGACTCCGGCGGCGACCCGGCGGGCGTCCTGACCGGCTGGGCCCTCACCGCCACCGGCCTCGCCGTCGCCGGGCCCGCCCTCACCCATGCCGCGGGCCGGCTGCTGCAGACCGTCCGCCCCGGCGCCGTACGCCTGCTCGCGGGCCGGGTCCTGATGTCCGAGGCACGCCGGATCGGCCGCCCGCTCGGCGTGGTGTGCGCCGTCGCCGCGGCCGCCGTCGCCGCCGCAACCCTGGCCGGCGGCGCCTCCCGCCCCTTCGGCCCGCTCACCGGCCTCGGCGCGGCCCTGGTCATCGGCTGTACGACGGCAACCCTGCTGGTTGCCGCCGCCGAGGCCCGCACCCTGCGCACCCCCGTCCGTACCGAACTGCGCGACCTCGGCGCCCCGGCCGGCGCGCTCCGCTCCGCGGCCGCGCTCAGGGCCCTCGCCCTGCTGGCCGTCTTCGCGCCCCTGACCTGGACCGTGGCGACGCTGGCCGCGGTCCCGCTCGGCGGCTGATCCGCTTCCCGCCGCTTCCGCCCGGTGGGCGGGCCCGTGCTCCCGCGCGGCCCGCCGGGCGGACGGCGCCGCCCCGGACCCGCAACGGGCCCTTCCCGCGGCTCCCGCCGGGGCCATGACCCGTGCGGTACCGGAGCCATGACCGGTGAGGTACCGGGGCAATGACCCGTGAGGTAATCGACCCTCCCGGCACCGCCCGGCAGGATCGTTCCCGTCGCCGCCGCCCCGGCCGGCCCGCCCGAAGGGAACCCCGATGACCTCCGCCACCGGAACAGCCACCGGCACCGACACCACCGCCGCCACCCGCGCCGTCGTCGAGGAGTTCCTGGCCCGGCTCGCGGAGGGCACCCCGGAGCGCATCGCGGAGCTGTACGCCGAGCGCGTCGACTGGTACATCGCCCCGAACCCCGCCGTACCGTGGATCAGGCCCCGGTCCACCCGCGCCGATGTCGCCGCCCACTGGCACGAACTCGCCGACGGCCAGCAGAACGACCCGGCCGGCACCCGGATCGACGCGATCACCGTCACCGGCCCCGACGCGGTCGTCACCGGCACCCTCGCCGGAACCGTCCGGGCCACCGGCATCCGGTTCAGTTCCCCGTTCGCCCTGCACTTCACCGTCGCCGAGGGGCTGATCGTCCGCTTCCGGGTGATCGAGGACAGCCTCGCCGTCGCCGCGGCCTGCGCGCCCGCCCACCACCGGCCGGCCCGCACCGGCGCCGGCGGGCGACGGCACCGCTGACCCGCCCGGCCGTGGATCAGCCCGCGCCCAGGACCACCACCTCGTCCGGCGCGAACTCCACCCCCACCCGCTCGCCCTGCGCCGGGGCGTCCCGCAGCCCCGTCTCCGCCTCCAGCGGCGGTCCCGTCTCGGGCCGCAGCACCAGCGCCACATGCGTACCCCGGAAGGTCCGGGACTCCACCGTGCACCGCGGCCCGCGGCCCGCCCCGGGATCCGTCAGCCGCACCCCTGCGGGCCGGACCAGTACCTCGTAGGCACCGTCCGGCACCCCGTCCGGCACCGGGATCCGGCCCCAGACGGTGTCCGCCGCCCCGCCGCGCACCACCGCGCCCACCACATTGCCGAAGCCGAGGAACCGGGCCACGAACGCGTCGGCCGGGCACTGCCACACCTCCGGCGGCGCACCGGTCTGCGCGATCCGCCCGTCCCGCATGATCACCACCCGGTCGGCGAGGGCGAACGCCTCGCCCTGGTCGTGGGTGACCGCCAGAACCGTCGTCCCGAGCCGCCCGAACAGCGCCCGCAGTTCGACGACCAGCTTCTCCCGCAGCCCCCGGTCCAGCTGTCCGAGCGGCTCGTCGAGCATCAGCAGCCGCGGTTCCGGAGCCAGCGCCCGGGCCAGCGCCACCCGCTGCTGCTCCCCGCCGGACAGCGACGACACCGTACGTCCCCCGGCTCCCGGCAGCCCCACCAGCTCCAGCAGTCCGGCGACCCGGCGCCGCTGTTCCGCCCGGTCCGTACCGCGCATCCGCAGGCCGAAGGCGACGTTCCCGGCGACATCGCGCTGCGGGAACAGCTGGTGGTCCTGGAACATCAGCCCGACGCCGCGCCGGTGGACCGGTACGCCGGTCTGGTCCTCGCCGCCGAGGAGCACCCGCCCGCGGTCGGCCGTCTGGAGTCCGGCGACCACCCGCAGCAGGGTGGACTTGCCGCTGCCGCTGGGCCCCAGGACGCAGACCGTCTCGTGTTCCGCGACATCGAGGTCCACCGCGTCGAGGGCGGCCCGGGCTCCGAACCGTACGGTCACATCGTCGATTCCGAGCATCAGAACTCCCCGCTCGATGCGGCCGTGGTGGTCCGGGAGCGGATCCGCTCCAGCGACAGCAGCGCGACCGCGCACACCACCATCAGGATCGTGCTGAGGGCCATCGCCTGCCCGTAGTTCAGTTCACCGGGCCGCCCCAGCAGCCGGGCCACGGCGACCGGCAGGGTCGGTTCGTCGGGGCGGGCGATGAACACCGTCGCGCCGAACTCGCCGAGGGAGACCGCGAACGCGAAGCCCGCGGCGATCAGCAGTGCCCGCCGTACCAGCGGCAGGTCGATCTCCCGCCATACCCGCAGCGGGGACGCGCCGAGGACGGCCGCCGCTTCCCGCAGCCGGCCGTCGACGGCCCGCAGCACCGGCAGCATGGTCCGTACCACGAACGGCACCCCGACCAGGGCCTGGGCCAGCGGTACCAGGATCCACGAGGCCCGCAGGTCCAGCGGCGGCTCGTCGAGGGTGATCAGGAATCCGAAGCCGACGGTGACCGCCGACACCCCGAGCGGCAGCATCAGCAGCGCGTCGAAGCCCCGCAGCAGCCGCCCGGCGCCGCCCGGACCGCCGCGCCGCGCCAGGGCGGCCGCGGCGAGCCCGCCGACGACGACCGCGATGGCGGTGGCCGCGAGCGCGTACCGCAGGGAGTTCCCCACGGCGTGCACCGGGGGTACGAGGAAGGCGCCGCCGCCGGGGTCGAGCCGGCCGAGTGCCCGGTAGTAGTCCAGTCCGTAGCCGCGGGGGGTGGCCAGGGACCGCTCCACCAGCACGCCCAGCGGCAGCAGCACCAGCAGGGCGACGGTGGTGAGGACGCCGCCGAGCAGCGCCCACTGGCCCGCGCCCCGCGGCCGCCGCGCGGTGTGCCGGGGGTCGACCAGCTTCAGGGCTGTCTCCCGCTTCCGTACGGTCCGGGCGTGGACGGCGAGCACCGCTCCGACGGCCGCGAACTGGACCAGGGTGAGGACGGCGGCGGTCCGCAGGTCGAGCAGTTGCGCGGTCTGCCGGTAGACCTCGACCTCCAGGGTGGCGAAGCCGGGGCCGCCGAGGATCTGCACGATGCCGAAGGAGGTGAAGGTGAAGAGGAAGACCATCAGGGCGGCGGAGGCGACGGCCGGCGCGAGCGCTGGCAGCGTCACCGTGCGCCAGGCGGTGAACCGGCCGGCGCCCAGCACCCGGGCGGCCTCCTCCTGGCGCGGGTCCAGCTGGGCCCAGAGTCCGCCGACGGTCCGGACCACGACGGCGTAGTTGAAGAAGACATGGGCGATCAGGATCGCCCAGACGGTGGTGTCGAGGCGGATGCCCCAGGTCTCGTCGAGGAGCCCGCCGCGGCCGAGGAGGGCGAGGAACGCGGTGCCGACGACGACGGTCGGCAGGACGAACGGCACGGTGACCACGGCCCGCAGCAGTCCCTTGCCGGGGAACGCGTAGCGGGCGGTGACATAGGCGGCGGGCAGCGCGATCAGCAGGGTCAGCGCGGTGGAGGCGAGGGCCTGCCAGACGGTGAACCAGAGGACCCCGGCGATATCGTCCCGGCCGAGGACCTCGGCGATCCGCCCGAACTGCCAGCTGCCGCCGGAGCGCAGCCCGCGGCCGGTGATGGCGGCCACGGGGTAGGCGAAGAAGACCGCGAAGAACGCGACGGGCAGGACCAGCAGGGCGAGGCGGGCCGCGGGCCCGCCGCGCAGGGCCCGGGCCGCCCGGGACACCGGCCCGGGCTTGTCCGCGCGGCCCGTGCGCGGTCCGTGGTCCGCCGGGGTCCCGCGGTCCCGGGAGCCCGCGGGGGCCTCCGGGTCCACGGGCTCCGGTCCGGCGGACGTCACTTGACGACGGTCGACGACCACTTCTGGATCCACTGCTCACGGTTCTTCGCGATGGTGTCGGGCGGCAGCGTCCCCGGGTCGGTGACCTTCGCCCCGTGCCGGGTGAACAGCTCGGGGAGCTTCGCACCCTCGACGACCGGGTTGACGAACATGTTCAGCGGCATGTCCTCCTGGAACTTCGCCGAGACCAGGAAGTCCAGCAGCGCCTTGCCGCCCGTCTCGTTCTTCGCGCCCTTCAGCAGACCGGCGAATTCGATCTGGCGGAAGCAGGTGCCGGTGGAGACCCCGGTGGGCGCCTCCTTGGGCTGCGGTTCGGCGTAGAGCACCTCGACCGGCGGGCTGGAGGCGTAGGAGACGACCAGCGGCCGGTCGCCGCCCTCCTTCTTGCCGCCCGCGGAGCCGGAGAACTCGCGGTTGTACGCCTCTTCCCAGCCGTCGACGACCTTGACGCCGTTGGCCTTCAGCTTCTCCCAGTACCCCTGCCAGTCGCTCTCGCCGTAGCGGGCGACGGTGCCGAGGAGGAAGCCGAGCCCGGGCGAGGAGGTGGCGGCGTTCTCGACGACCAGCAGGTCCTTGTACTCGGGCTTGATCAGATCGTCGAAGGACACCGGCGGCGCGAGCTTGCGGTCCGCGAAGTACTTCTTGTCGTAGTTGACGCAGATATCGCCGGTGTCGACGGGGGTGACCCGGTGCTTCTCCCCGTCGAGCCGGACCGCGGCCGGTATCCGGTCCAGCCCCTTCGCCTCGTGGGGGGTGAAGATGCCGTTGTCGAGGGCGCGGGAGAGCAGGGTGTTGTCGACGCCGAAGAAGACGTCGCCCTGCGGGGAGCCCTTGGTGAGGATCTCCTTGTTGAGCGCGACCCCGGCGTCACCGCTCTTGAGGACCTTGACCACATAGCCGGTCTGCCGGGTGAACTCCTTGAGGACCTCCTCGGAGGCGGCGAAGGAGTCATGGCTGACGAGGGTGACGGTCTTGCCGCCCTTGCCGCCCTTGTCGCCGCCGGAGCCCTTCTCCTCACCGGAGGAGTCCCCTCCGCAGGCGGCGAGCACGCCGACCCCGAGTGCGGCGGCCAGCGCGGCGGCCGCGCCCCTTCTGATACTGCTCCTGCTCACGTTCGAATTCCTCCTGGTGAGGGCCAGGAAGAGACGCGGCCCCGCCCGGTCTCCCAAGGGAATCCGGGCAGGGCGCAACAGCTTGAGTGAAAGTCCGAACTCCCTACCCGGAATGACCCGGGCGAGGTTCAGAGGGTCTGCGGCCCCATGGGTACCGCACTCTCAGCGCTGTGGCGCTCCCCTGTCGGAAATATGCAAATGTTCAGGCCAGACTACTAGGCCGGGTTCCCGCCACGGCACGGGTGGTCCCGTTCCGTGGCCGGACGGTCACCGGAGCCGTGTCCCGGGCCGTCAGCGCTCGCTGGCCGCCAGTTGGCCGCAGGCGCCGTCGATCTCCTGGCCGCGGGTGTCCCGTACGGTCACCGGCACCCCGTGGGCGGCGATGGCCTCGACGAACGCCTTCTCGTCCTCGGGACGCGAGGCGGTCCACTTCGAGCCGGGGGTGGGGTTCAGCGGAATCAGGTTCACATGGACCCGCTTGCCCTTGAGCAGCCGGCCGAGCAGATCGCCCCGCCAGGCCTGGTCGTTGATATCGCGGATCAGCGCGTACTCGATGGAGACCCGGCGGCCCGACTTCTCGGCGTACTCCCAGGCCGCGTCGAGGACCTCGCGCACCTTCCACCGGGTGTTGACCGGGACCAGGGTGTCGCGGAGTTCGTCGTCGGGGGCGTGCAGGGAGACGGCGAGACGGCATTTGAAGCCCTCGTCGGCGAAGCGCAGCATCGCGGGCACCAGACCGACCGTGGAGACGGTGATCCCCCGCTGGGAGAGGCCCAGCCCGTCGGGCTCGGGGTCGGTGAGCCGCCGGATGGCGCCCACGACCCGCTTGTAGTTCGCCAGCGGTTCGCCCATGCCCATGAACACGATGTTCGACAGCCGGGCGGGCCCGCCGGGGACCTCCCCGTCGCGGAGCGCCCGCATCCCGTCGACGATCTGGTGCACGATCTCCGCGGTCGACAGGTTCCGGTCGAGACCGGCCTGCCCGGTGGCGCAGAACGGGCAGTTCATCCCGCAGCCCGCCTGGGAGGAGATGCACATCGTCACCCGGTCCGGGTAACGCATCAGGACCGACTCGACGAGGGTGCCGTCGTGCAGCCGCCAGAGCGTCTTGCGGGTGGTGTCGTCGTCGCACGAGATATGCCGGACCACCGACATCAGCTCGGGCAGCAGCTCGGCGGCGAGCTTCTCCCGCGCGGCGGCCGGAATGTCCGTCCACTCCGCCGGGGAGTGCGCGTACCGCGCGAAGTAGTGCTGGGACAGCTGTCGGGCGCGGAACGGCTTCTCCCCGATCGCGGCGACGGCTTCCTTGCGCTCGGCGGGCGAGAGGTCGGCGAGGTGCCTCGGGGGCTTCTTGGCTCCGCGGGGCGCGATGAAAGTGAGTTCTCCGGGCTTAGGCATGGCGATACCAGTGTCGCAGAGATACGGCGGAGGGCTCGCCATCCTGTGGACGACGAGCCCTCTCCCGGTAAAACCGCAGGCCGGGCGGGTTCTCCCGGCCGGTGCTTCCGGCTTCGGGCGGTGCCCGGAGCCGGAAGGAATCCGCTAGCCCGCCCCGACGAACACCACCAGCAGCAGCCAGACCACCGGTGCGGTCGGCAGCAGCGAGTCCAGGCGGTCCATGATGCCGCCGTGGCCCGGGAGCAGGGTGCCCATGTCCTTGATGCCGAGATCCCGTTTGATCATCGACTCGCCGAGGTCGCCCAGGGTGGCGGTGACGGCGACCGCGAGGCCCAGCAGGAGGCCCTGCCACCAGGCGCCGCCGTCGATGAGGAACTCCATGCACAGGGCACCGGCGGCCATCGCGAAGCCGATCGCGCCGAGCAGGCCCTCCCGGGTCTTCCCCGGGCTGATCCTCGGTGCCAGCTTCCGCTTGCCGAAGCGCCAGCCGACCGCGTACGCGCCGGTGTCGCTGACCACGGTCAGGACGAGGAACGTCAGCACCCGGTCGGCGCCGTCGCCCGCGGCGAGCATCATCGAGACGAAGGTCGCCAGGAACGGCACGTAGAACGCGGCGAAGACACCCGCGGTGACGTCCTTCAGATACCCCTCGGGGGGTTCCGTCATCCGCCACACCAGGACCGCGAGGGCGGTCAGGGCCATGGCGACCCAGGCACCCTCCGCTCCGCGGACGTACCCGGCGACGACCATCGCCGCGCCGCCGACCGCGAGCGGCACCAGCGGGGCCCTGATCTGCTTCCGCTCCTGGAGCCGGGAGGTCAGCTCCCACAGCCCGACGACGACGGCGACCGCTATCACGCCGACGAAGACGGCCTTGACGACGTAGAGCGACGCGACGATCACCGCGCCCAGGCCGACGCCGACCCCTATCGCGGCCCGCAGATCACGGCCCGCCCGCTTCTTCTCCTTCGCCGGACGGCCCGCCGGACGGTTCTCCGGCCGGGCGGCGGCCTCCGCCCGGCCCGCCGGGTCCTGAGCGGCCCGGCCACCGGGGGTTTCCGGGGCACCGGGCACGCCTCCGTCACCGCGGGGCTCCAAGGGCCCACCGGACGGCGGCGGCTGCGGACCGGCCGGCGCGGGCTCCGGAGGGAGCTCGTCGCGGAACAGGGGGCGGCCCGGCTCGGCGGCCCCCCGGCCGCTGTCGTTCCGGCGGTCGCGGTCACCGGGACCGCCGGCGTCTCTACCTGCGTCGGGAAAGTCCGGCACGATGGGCATGGGCCGAGTCTGCTGTGCGTCGTGCCCGTCGTACGCGGGACCCGCCGAAAGCGGGCCCCGGTCCTGCGGACGCCACCCCCCGACGTAGTCGGCCCGCTGCGGGGCCCCCCAGGAAGCGTCGTTCATCAGACTTCGAGCAGCTCGGCTTCCTTGTGCTTCAGCAGCTCGTCGACCTGCGCGACGTACTTCGCGGTGGTGTCGTCGAGCTCCTTCTCGGCACGCCGGCCCTCGTCCTCGCCGACCTCGCCGTCCTTGACGAACTTGTCGATGGCCTCCTTGGCCTTGCGGCGGACCGCACGGATGGAGATCTTCGAGTCCTCGGCCTTGCCCTTGGCGACCTTGATGTACTCGCGGCGGCGCTCCTCGGTCAGCTCCGGGAACACCACACGGATGATGTTGCCGTCGTTGCTCGGGTTGACCCCGAGGTCGGAGTCGCGGATCGCCTGCTCGATATTGCGCAGCGCCGTCTTGTCGAAGGGCGTGACGACGGCCATCCGGGGCTCGGGCACCGAGAAGGACGCGAGCTGGTTGATCGGGGTCAGCGCGCCGTAGTAGTCGGCGACGATCTTGTTGAACATCGCCGGGTGCGCACGCCCGGTGCGGATCGCGGCGAAGTCGTCCTTGGCGACCAGGACGGCCTTCTCCATCTTCTCCTCGGCCTCGAGGAGGGTCTCTTCGATCACCACTTGCTCCTGCGTGTCTTGAGTAGGCCCGGCTGACAACTGCCCGGTCGGGCGGAACCTGTCGCGTCTTCCCTGCACGGTCTCCGACCGTCAGGGCTTTGTCTATCCCCGGATATCCTCGGGCATCCGTTCCCGGGCGCCCGGGACACCCCCCGGTTCAGGCCCGGGTGCCCTTGTCGCTGACCAGCGTGCCGATCTTCTCACCCCGTACCGCACGGGCGATATTGCCCTCGGCAAGGAGTTCGAAGACCAGGATCGGCAGGGCGTTGTCACGGCAGAGGGTGATCGCCGTGGCGTCGGCGACCTTGAGGTCCCGCGCGATGACCTCGCCGTACTCCAGCGCGTCGTACTTGACCGCGTCGGGGTTGGTCCGGGGGTCGGCGTCGTAGACCCCGTCGACACCGTTCTTGCCCATCAGCAGGGCCTCGGCGTCGATCTCCAGCGCGCGCTGGGCGGCGGTGGTGTCGGTCGAGAAGTACGGCATGCCCATACCGGCGCCGAAGATCACGACCCGGCCCTTCTCCAGATGGCGCACGGCCCGCAGCGGAATGTACGGCTCGGCGACCTGGCCCATGGTGATGGCGGTCTGCACCCGGGAGTCGATGCCCTCCTTCTCCAGGAAGTCCTGGAGCGCGAGGCAGTTCATCACGGTGCCGAGCATGCCCATGTAGTCGGAGCGGGCCCGGTCCATGCCGCGGACCTGGAGCTCGGCGCCACGGAAGAAGTTGCCGCCGCCGATGACAATGGCGATCTGGGCGCCGCTGCGGACGACGGCCGCGATCTCACGGGCGATGGCGTGCACGACATCGGGGTCCACACCGAGCCCCGTCCCGCCGGAGAATGCCTCTCCGGAGAGCTTCAGCATGAAGCGTCCGCTACCGGTCTGGTTCACGTCGTGCTTCCCGTCGTGGTCGTGGTCGCTGTTGTCGCCGACCGCCTGGGTGGCGTCCGCGCCCTTGTTCATGGGGATCTCCTCGTGCACATACGAGAAAGGCCACCGCCGCTGGGTACTGGTGTCCCTGTCGGCAATGGCCTCCTCGTCAAGATCTGCGGTCGTCCGGCGCTCCGGGCGCGACGGCGGCGCCCGGGGCCCACGCGGCCTGTGACTGCGTGGGAAACCCTAGCGGGCCGACGGGACGATCGCGTACTCGGCGTCCCCGTGCCGCCGGTCCGGCGGATCCGGGGGGACGCCGGTACCGGCGTTCCTGCGTTCCGGTCAGGCGCCGACGCGGATACGGGCGAAGCGCTTCAGCTCCACACCGGCCTCGTCGAGAACCTTCTGGACGGACTTCTTGTTGTCCTTCGCGAAGGCCTGCTCGAGAACGGTGACCTCCTTGAAGAAGCCGTTCACCCGGCCCTCGACGATCTTCGGGAGGGCGGCCTCGGGCTTGCCCTCCTCGCGGGAGGTGGCCTCGGCGACCCGGCGCTCGTTCTCGACGACCTCGGCCGGAACGTCCTCGCGGGACAGGTACTTCGGCGCGAAGGCGGCGATGTGCTGCGCGACGTCCTTGGCGACGTCCGCGTTCTCGGCGCTCAGCTCGACGAGCACGCCGACCTGCGGCGGCAGGTCGGGCATGGTGCGGTGCAGGTAGACACCGACGTACGCACCGGAGAACTGCGCGAAGCGGTCGAGGACGATCTTCTCGCCGAGGTTGGCGTTGGCCTCGTCGACGTACGCCTGAACGGTCTTGCCGGCCTCGATCTCGGAGGAGAGCAGGGCGTCCAGGTCGGCCGGGGAGGTCGCGGCGACGTGCGCGGCGAGCGCGTTGGCGACGGCCTGGAACTTCTCACCCTTGGCGACGAAGTCCGTCTCGCACTTCAGCTCCAGCAGAACGCCGGACGTCTTGTCCTCGGAGATGAGGGAGACGACGGCGCCGTTGGAAGCGGTGCGGGACTCGCGCTTGGCGACGCCCTTCTGGCCCTTGACGCGCAGCAGCTCGACGGCCTTGTCGACGTTGCCGTCGGCCTCGTCCAGCGCCTTCTTGCAGTCCATCATGCCGGCGCCGGTCAGCTCGCGGAGCTTCTTGACGTCGGCGGCGGTGTAGTTCGCCATGTCCTTGAGTCTTTCCTCGGAAGGTCGGAAGTCGAAGACGGATCCGCGGCGGGCCGGGCGGCGGGGGCCGCGCGGCCCGGGACCGGTACGGATCCGCGGGCGGGCGGCGGGGCCGGTGCTCGTCGCACCGCCCCCGCCGTCCTCACCTGCCGTGCTCGGCGGCGGTCAGGCCTGCTCGGCGCCCTCGGCCGGCTTCTCCGCCTCGGCGGCGGGAGCCTCGGCGGCCGGAGCCTCCTCGGCGGGGGCCTCGGCGACGGGAGCCTCGGCGGGCTTCTCGGCCTCGGCGTCGTCGGCCTTCTTCTCGCCCTCGAGGAGGTCGCGCTCCCACTCGGCCAGCGGCTCGCCGGCGGCCTTGTCACCCGGCTTGGAGTCACCGGTGGCGACACCGGAACGGGCGATCAGGCCCTCGGCGACGGCGTCGGCGATCACACGGGTCAGCAGCGTGACGGAGCGGATCGCGTCGTCGTTGCCGGGGATCTTGTAGTCGACCTCGTCCGGGTCGCAGTTGGTGTCGAGGATCGCGACGACCGGGATGTGGAGCTTGCGCGCCTCACCGACGGCGATGTGCTCCTTCTTGGTGTCGACGATCCAGACGGCGCTCGGCACCTTCTGCATCTCGCGGATGCCGCCGAGGGTCTTCTCCAGCTTCGCCTTCTCACGGGAGAGGACGAGCAGCTCCTTCTTGGTCAGGCCGGAGGCGGCCACGTCCTCGAAGTCGATCTGCTCCAGCTCCTTGAGGCGCTGCAGACGCTTGTAGACGGTGGAGAAGTTGGTCAGCATGCCGCCCAGCCAGCGCTGGTTGACGTACGGCATGCCCACGCGGGTCGCCTGCTCGGCGATCGCCTCCTGGGCCTGCTTCTTGGTGCCGACGAACATGATGGAACCGCCGTGGGCGACGGTCTCCTTGACGAACTCGTAGGCGCGGTCGATGTACGACAGCGACTGGAGCAGGTCGATGATGTAGATGCCGTTGCGCTCGGTGAAGATGAAGCGCTTCATCTTCGGGTTCCAGCGACGGGTCTGGTGACCGAAGTGGACGCCGCTCTCCAGCAGCTCCCGCATCGTGACGACGGCCATGGCCGTATCTCCTTGGATTCTCGGTTGATGTCCTGACGCCCCGGTGCGCCTGCCACAGAGGACCGAGGGGCGCGGCCACCGAACCCGTAAGGGCTGCACGGTGGCGGGGCGTGCGAAGTCGACCCGGTGACCCGGATCGCCATGAGAAGTGTACGGGACCCCGGAGGTGCCGGGTGACGGCGTTGTCCACAACCGGCCGTCCGTCCACAGATCCACGCCATGATCCACTCCACTCCGGCCCCCGGGCCCATCCTCTTCCCATGCACTCCACCCGGTTCACCGCCCTCGCCCTGCTCCCCGCCCTGCTGTCACCTTCCGTGACCACCGGCCGGGGCGGACCCCCCGCAGCACCCCCGGACCACTTACGCACGGCCTCGCCGCCGGTCACCGTGAGCGACGACCGGGTCTGGCCGTTACCGCGGCCACGGATCGTGCGCGAGTGGCTGCCACCCGCCACGCCCTACGGCCCCGGCCACCGCGGAGTGGACCTCGCCGCCGCGCCGGGCACCGAAGTAAGGGCCGCGGGATCGGGCCGGATCTCCTTCGCCGGCCGGATCGCGGGCCGCGGAGTGCTCACGCTGACCCTGGACGGCACCGGCGACCCGCCCCTGCGCACCACCTACGAGCCGGTGGACCCGCTTCTCCCCGCGGGCAGCCGGGTCACCGCGGGCCGGCCCCTGGCCCGGCTCTCCGCCGCCCCGCGGCACTGCGCGGAGCACTGCCTCCACTGGGGACTGCTGCGCGCCCGGGATTACCTCGACCCGCGCACTCTGCTCCACCGCCCGCGGTCACGCCTGCTCCCCTTCGCGGGGACGGCGGGCCGGTTCGCACCCGTGAGCGTCCGGCCGGCGCGGGCGGGCGGCGCGGGCGGCCGGACGACCACGAGAAGGACAGCCGGGACACCGGGACACCCCGGGCACTCCGGGGACCCCGCGCGCCCTGACCGGGGGGCCGACTGACCGCAGAAAACCGGGGGGAGGGGGTGGGCGGGGGGGGAGGGGGGAGGGCTCCCCCGGGTCAGGGAAGGACGCCGCGGAGGGCGAGGGAGACGGCCGCGTCGGCGATCGCCGCGGGGTCTTCTGCGGCGCCCAGCTCGATCCGGCGGACGGCGGCGTCGACCACGCCCTGGAGCAGCATGGCGGCGAGCCGGGGCTGCTCGTGCCCGAGCTCGGCGAGAGCCTCGACGATCATGGCGATCAGGCCGCCGTGGGCGGCGCGGATCTTCTCCCGGGCGCCGTCGTCGAGCTCTCCGGCGGAGATGGCGACGACTGCCCGGTGGCGGCGGTCGCCCACCAGGTCGAGCTGGCTGCGGACATACGCCTCGACCTTGCCCCCGGCGTCCTGCTCCCCCTCCATGGCGGCTTCGACTTCGGCCGCCCAGACGGGGAAGTCGACCGCGCACAGCTCTTCGACGACGGCGGCGCGGGAGCGGAAGTACTCGTAGACGGACGACCGGGCGAGGCCGGTGCGCTCGGCGAGGGCGGGGAAGGTCAGCGCCTCCGTGCCGCCTTCGGACAGCAGGGAGCGCGCGGCGTCGAGCAGTGCGTCGCGCTGCATGGTCCGGTGCTCGGCCACGGAGGCCGCTCGAATCCTGGGCACCCTTCCACTTTACGGATGCCGCGCAAGAGGACGGGCCGATTCGCGGTCACCGTCCGACGTCGGCCAGTTTCGCCCGCAGCTGGAGGACGGATTTTGTGTGGATCTGGCTGACTCTGCTCTCGGTGACACCGAGCACATTGCCGATTTCGGCAAGGGTGAGGCCCTCGTAGTAGTAGAGGGTGACGACCGTTTTCTCCCGCTCCGGGAGGGTGTTGATGGCGCGGGCGAGCAGTCGGCGGAGTTCCCGGTCCTCGGCGATCTCGACGGGGTTGTCGGCGGCGGTGTCCTCCAGGGTGTCCATCAGGCTGAGGCGGTCGCCGCTCTCGCCTCCGACATGGAGGAGTTCTTCGAGGGCGACGACGTTCGCGAGGGACAACTGACTGAACACGGAGTGGAGTTCGTCGATGCCGATGCCCATCTCGGAGGCGACCTCGCCTTCGCTGGGGGTGCGGCGGAGCTGCGCTTCCAGCGTGGCGTAGGCGCGTTCGACGGCGCGGGCCTTCTGGCGGACGGAGCGGGGGATCCAGTCGAGGGCGCGCAGTTCGTCGATCATGGCGCCGCGGATGCGGGTGATGGCGTAGGTCTCGAACTTGATGGACCGCTCGATGTCGAACTTCTCGATGGCGTCGATGAGTCCGAAGACTCCGGAGGAGACGAAGTCCGCCTGTTCGACGTTGGAGGGCAGGCCGACGCTGACCCGGCCGGCCACGTACTTCACCAGGGGCGAGTAGTGCAGGATCAGCTGTTCGCGCAGGCGCTCGTCCCCGGTGGCCTTGTACGACTGCCACAACTCCTCCAGCGAGGAGGGGGCGGGGGGCCGCGCGGCGCCACGGGCAGCGGGGGGCATTGGCGCGCGATCAGACCCGGGGGTGTGCTGGGGCATGCGTTGCCTTGAGCCGTTCTGCTGTTGAGGGGACTCGGTGCGAGGGACGGACGGTTGTGCGGGTGGTGGGGGGGGAGCGGTGGAGCGGGAGCGGGGAGCGGTGGAGCGCACGGTCCGGGGTGCGGGTGCCATGACCGGAGGTGGTGAGCGTAGCGTGACTGACTGGTCGCAGTGGGCGAAGGTCGGTGGGCGACCGCGCGCGGAGGGTTCCGCCGGTCCGGTATCCGCGGGCCGGTGCCGCGACGGCGTACGCCGGTCTCCGGAGACGGCGGACGGCACCGCAAAGGTCGCTCCCGTCACTTTTTCACCCGAATGCTCCGGATCAAGGACCGCCTCGCCGCGTGTTCGACTCGCGTTGGGTGCGGGGGGCCGGGGTCCAGGTGTCCCCCGTGCGTTCGACGAATCCCAGCGCGTGGAGTTCGTACAGTCTGGCGAGTGTGCGGTCGGTGGTCGTTCCGGCGGCGACGGCGAGCGCGGCGGGGTGGTTGGTGCCGCGGGCGGGGAGGGCTTCGAGGACGCGGGCGCTCTCGGGGTCCAGCAGGTCCCTCGGGTGGACGGGGCCGCGTCGTTCGGGGGCGAGTTCGCCGATGCGGCCGATGAGTTCGGTGATGTCGTGGGCGTCGGCGACCAGGGTGCCTTCGGCGCGCAGGAGTTCGTGGACTCCTGCGGAGAGGGTGCTGGTGGCGGGGCCGGGAACGCCCATGGTGTGGCGGCCGAGTTCGCGGGCGCGGCGGGCGGTGACGAGGGAGCCGCTGCGGTAGGCGGCTTCGACGACGACGGTGCCGCGGGTGAGGGCGGCGATGACGCGGTTTCTGAGGACGAATCGGCTGGGCGTGGGGTGGTCTCCGGGCGGCAGTTCGCCGATGACGAGCCCCTGGCGGGCGATGCGGCGGAGGAGTTCGGTGTGTCCTGAGGGGTATCCGGTGTCGACTCCGCAGGCGAGGACGGCGATGGTGGCGCCGTCGGCGGCGAGGGCGCCGCGGTGGGCGGCTCCGTCGATGCCGAAGGCGGCTCCGGATACGACGACCCAGCCCTGTTCGGCGAGGCCGGTGGCGAGGGTGGTGGCCATATGCGATCCGTAGGGGGTGCAGGCGCGGGCGCCGACGATGGCGACGGAGCGCAGGGCCCAGGTCCTGAGGGGGGCCGTGCCTCTGGTCCAGAGGCCGATGGGGCGGGTGGGGCCGAGGTCGTCGAGCTGGGTGGGCCAGTCGGGGTCGCCGGGGCAGATGAACCGGCCGCCGAGGGCGGCGATGGTGTCCAGGTCCCGCCGGGGGTCGGCGGTGGCGGCGCGGGCCCGGTAGGCGGCGAGCCTGCGGGGGGTGGCGCCGGGGAGCGGGGGGCCGGGGGTGTCTCCGGGGTGGGTGATGCGGTGGAGCAGGGCGGTGGCGCCGAGTTGGCCGAGCCACTGTCCGACTCTGCGGTCACCGGGTTCGGTGATGCGGGTGAGGAGGGCTCGGGCGGCGCGTTCCCGGTCGTCGGGCGGGGGCGGGGCGGCGCTCCGGGCCGGGGCGGCGGGCCCGTGCTCTCCCGGCCCGGGAGCGGGGCGGGGGTCGCGGTGGGAGTCGGGGCGGGTCATCGTGGTCCTCCGGCGGTGGGGACGGCGGTGCCGCGGGGTACTCCGGTGCGGAGTTCGAGGGCGAGGCCGATGTCCTGGGGCTCCGGGCGGTCGCGGCCGGCGAGGTCGGTGATGGTCCAGGCGACGCGGAGGACCCGGTCGAGTCCGCGGGCGGTGAGGAGTCCGCGTTCCATGTCTCGTTCGGCGGCGGCGAGGGCGCCGGGGTCGGCGGGCCAGCGGGTGCGGAGTTCGTGGCCGGGTACTTCGCTGTTGACGGTCCAGGGGGTGTCGGCGAGCCGGTCGGCGGCGCGTTGCCGGGCCAGGCGGACGCGTTCGGCGACGGTGGCGCTGGACTCGCCGCGGCCGCCCTGTCCGAGGAGGTCGGCCCGGTGGACGGGGTCGACCCGGACCCGGAGGTCGACGCGGTCGAGGAGAGGTCCGGAGAGCCGGGCCTGGTAGCGGCGGATCTGGGCGGGCGGGCATTCGCAGGTGCCGCCCCGGGTGGTGTGGCGGCCGCAGGGGCAGGGGTTGGCGGCGAGGACCATGAGGAATCGGGCGGGGAGCCGGACCACGCCGCCGCTGCGGGCGATGACCACATGGCCGGATTCCAGGGGCTGCCGCAGTGCATCGAGGGCTTTTACTGAGAATTCAGGCGATTCATCAAGAAAAAGCACGCCGCGGTGTGCGAGGGATACGGCTCCCGGGCGGGGCATTCCGTTGCCGCCGCCGACGAGGGCGGGCATGGTCGCCGAGTGGTGCGGGGCGCAGTAGGGCGCGCGGCGGACGAGGGGCTGGCCGGGCGGGAGCAGGCCGGCCACCGAGTGGACGGCGGTGACTTCCAGGGATTCGCGCCGGGTGAGGGGCGGGAGGAGGCCGGTGAGCCGTTCGGCGAGCATGGTTTTCCCGGCTCCGGGCGGGCCGGAGAGCAGGAGATGGTGGCCGCCGGCGGCGGCGATTTCCAGGGCGGTCCTGGCCAGGTGCTGGCCTGCGACGTCGGCGAGGTCGGGGGTGCCGTGGGGGCCGGCGGTGAGTCCGGTGCCGATTCCGGCGCCGGGGACCATCAGTCCGGCGAGCATCGGGTCGGGGCCGTCGGAGACGGGTTCCTCGGTGGGGACGGGTTCGTCGTTGAGTACGGCGATGAGCTGGCGGAGGCTGCGGACTCCGAGCACGGAGACGCCGGGGACCAGGGATGCTTCTCCGGCGGTCTGTTCGGGGACGACGACCTGCCGGTAGCCGGCTTCGGCGGCGGCGAGGACGGCGGGCAGGACGCCGCGGACGGGCCGGACGCGGCCGTCCAGCCCGAGTTCGCCGATGAGGACGAGGTCGGCGATGGCGCGGGCGTCGACGCGTTCGGCGGCGCCGAGGACGGCGCAGGCGACGGCGAGGTCGAATCCGCTGCCGCCTTTGGGGACGGATGCGGGGCTGAGGCCGACGGTGAGTTTCTTCTGGGGCCATTCGGCGCCGGAGTTCACCACGGCGGCCCTGACCCGGTCGCGGCTTTCGGTGAGGCTCTTGTCGGGGAGTCCGACGAGGGTGAAGGCGGCGATGCCGGGTTCGAGGTCGGCCTGGACCTCGACGACGACGCCTTCGACGCCGACGAGGGCGACGGAGCAGGCGCGGGCGAATCCCATCAGGCCACCCCCTTGGCGTGTTCCACGACGGGGGCGCCGCGCCGGGGCAGAAGCACTCCGACGAGGTCGATGCGGATGCCGCCGAGCGGGGCTCCGCCGTGCTGTTCGAGCCAGCCTTCGGCGAGCCGCCGCAGACGGGCGGCTTTGGCCGGGCCCACGGCTTGCATGGGGTGCTCGAAGGGGCCCGCCCTCCGGGTTTTGACCTCGCAGACCACGACGGTTTCGCCGTCGCGGGCGACGATGTCGATCTCACCTGTCCGTCCGTAGCGCCAGTTGCGGGCGAGGACCGTCATCCCGGCGTCGGCCAGCAGCCGTGCGGCGAGGTCCTCTCCGTACCGTCCCAGTGCCCCCGTTGCGTTCATGTCGGCACCACCTCCTGGCACCGAGGGTGACGTGCCGCCGGTCCGCGTGCGGATCTTGGTGGACAACCGGCGGGTTGTGGATAAGTCGCTCACCCGTGCGGGTGAGCGAGGGGCGGCGGAGCGTCCCGGTTCCGCCGGCCCGAAAGCAGGCCGGAGCGGAAGAAGACAGGAGGAAGCGGAAGAAAGCGGGTACGGGTGGGCGCGAGTGGGTGAGGGCGGGTGGGAGAGCTGGAGGAAGCCGGGAAAACGGCTCGTCCCCCGGCCGGATCCCGGCCGGGGGACGAGTGTGCCGCGGGCGGGGTCAGCCGCCCGGGAGTTCGAGGTCGCTCTTGTTCAGTTCTTCGATGTTGACGTCCTTGAACGTGAGTACCCGGACCTGCTTGACGAACCTCGCGGGCCGGTACATGTCCCACACCCAGGCGTCCGCCATGGAGACCTCGAAGAACACCTCGCCCTGCACCGAGTGGACCTGCATCTCGTAGTCGTTGGTGAGGTAGAAGCGGCGTTCGGTCTCGATCACGTATTTGAACAGCCCGACGACGTCCCGGTACTCCCGGTAGAGCTTCAGCTCCATCTCGGTCTCGTACTTTTCGAGGTCCTCGGCGCTCATGGCATGTTCCCCTTCAGCCGTGCGTCCCCCCATTGTGCGCCAGCGACTCCCGTCCCTAGGCGATTTCGGGGTCGAGGACCACCGGCGTCCGTGGAGGGCCCTCGTCGAGCAGCGTGCGGAGCAGCCCGGCGAGCCTGGTCGGGTACACCGTCTCATGGGCCGCGGACAGTTCGGCGGAGGTCCACCACCTCAGCCCGGTGACGCTGCGCCGTTCCAGTTCGGTCAGGCCGCCGGGCCGGACGGTGGTCCGTGCCGTACGGGCCAGGTAGTAGCGCTCGTCCTGTTCCCAGCGGCGTCCGGCGAAGGGGAAGGAGCAGCGCCGCCGCCAGATCACGGGGCCGAGTTGTACGCCGGTGATACCGGTCTCCTCGGCGAGCTCCCTGAGGGCGGCCTGTTCATGGGTCTCGCCGCTCTCCAGGCCGCCGCCCGGGGTGAACCACCAGCTCTTCGCGGGGTCGTCGGGCTCGTGTCCGTGGACCAGCAGGATGCGGTCGTCGGGGTCGAGGAGGACGACGCGGGCCGCCTGCCGCGGTTCGCCGGGCGTGCCGTGCCCGGAGTCCGGTTCCGCACCGGAGCCGGGTTCCGTGCCGGGTTCCGTACCCGTGCCCTGCCGGTTCTCCGGCGCCGGACCCGGTTGCGGACCCGGTTCCGGACCCGGCTGCCGCTCCGGCGCCGTCTCATCGCGCACCGCTCGCCGCCTCCCGCCGCCGCCCGCCGCCGAACCTGCCCGCGACCGGGCCGTACGCCGATCCGCCGAAGATCAGCAGTACGCCGGTGCCCATGGCCCATACCAGCGGCTCCACGGGCCCCGGCCGGGAGATCCCCCCGGGGAAGCCGGCGAAGCCCTCCGGCCGCTCCAGGAAGGAGCCGGGCAGGGGCCAGACGACGGCGTCGACACGGGCCTCCACCGCCGTGCGCGGTACGGAGCCGCGGGCGGCGTCCTGGAGGTGGCTGCGGGAGTCGAGGGAGCTGCCGCGCTCGTCGCCGAGGAGGAAGAGCTTCCCGTCGGGGACGGTGGTGCTGAAACCGGTGGGCGAGGCGGGCCCGCCGCCGCGGACGTACGGTTCGTCGACAGGCGTCCCGTTGACGGTGAGGCGGCCGTTCCGGCCGCAGCAGGCGACGGTGTCGCCGCCGACCCCGACCACCCGTTTGACCATCGGCGCGTCGCCCCAGGCGGTCTGCCGGAAGACCACGATGTCCCCGCGCCGCACCTCGTCGCCGTCGATGCGTTCGGCGAGCACCCGGTCGCCGACGGCCACGGACGGGGTCATCGAGTCGGTCGGCACGAGATACGGCTGGTACAGCAGCGCGCCCCAGACGAAGCCGCCGAGGAAGAGCACACAGCCGACGGCCACGGCCAGCCCCGACAGTCTGGTGCCGAGGCGGCCGTGGCCGTCGTCCGTACGTTCTGCTGCCATACCGGCGCTCCCCCGTCCCGGAGGGCCTCCCGGACGCCCGGCCGTCCCGCGCGTCCTGCCCCGGGACGGCACCCTACCGGGCGGTATCCCGCGCCGGGCCGTCTTACGGTGCCCCGGGCGTCCGGCCCGCGCCGGCCTGCGCCGGGGCGGTCTGCCGTACGGCCTCGCGGGCGAGCAGCCGCCGCCTGCGCCACAGCACCAGCGGTACGGCGCCGAGGGCGCCCATGGCGAGCGGCGCGGAGGAGGTGACCAGGGCCGCGGCGTGCTCGTTGATGCCCTTCTGGTCGTACGTCGAGGGGATCGGCAGGGTCGCCCAGCGGTTCACCGGCCAGGCGATCACCACCGCGCGTCCGACGACCTTGTCGACGGGGACGAAGCCGCCGTTGACGTCCTCGGTGTGGTAGCGCGAGTCCCGGGAGTTGGAGCGGTGGTCGCCCATCACCCAGATCTTGTCCTTGGGCACGGTGAGCGGGCCGAAGGGCTGGTCGTCGCAGGGGGTGTCGCCGGGGAAGATGTACGGCTCGTCGAGGGCCACGCCGTTGACCTTGACCGGGCCGCCCTTCTTGCACTCCACGGTGTCGCCGCCGATCGCGATCGTCCGCTTGATCAGGTCCTTCTCCTCGGCCGACGGCATCAGGCCGATAAAGCTGAGGAACTTCTGCATCACATTGGGCTCGGGCGTCGGCTCGCCCTCCAGCCAGCCGCCCGGGTCGTGGAAGACGACGACCTCGCCGCGCTCGGGCTCGGAGCCGAACCACGGGGTCAGCTTGTCCACCAGCACCCGGTCCCCGCGCTGGAGGGTGTTCTGCATGGAGTCCGAGGGGATGGAGAACGCCTGGACCAGGAACGTCTTGATGAGCAGGGCCAGCACCAGGGCGATGCCGATCAGGATCGGCAGTTCCTTCCAGAACGACCGCTGGGCCTTGGGGCTGGTCTCGTCGTCGTCACCGCCGTCGCCGGTGCCGGAGGCCCCGCCGGACGAGGAACCGTCGGACGAGGAGCCGTCGGACGACGGGGGCACCGCGGCTCCGCCGCCGGAGCCCGGGCCGCCCGGTCCGCCGTCGCGCGGCGCACCCGGGCCGGTGGGCCCGCCGGAGCCGCCGGCTCCGCCCGCCGCCTGCTCCCCGTCACCGCTCTTCACCGAAGCGGCCACGGAGGACGGGGCCGCCGGCGCGGCGGACGCCGACGCCACCGGAGACCCGGCAGTCCCCGGGGCCCCGGCGGGCCCGTCGGGGCCCTTCGGCCCGTCTTCCGGCTGCTCGTGTCCGGACCGTGCGCCGACCGCCACGTCCCCCACATCAACTCCTCAGTCTGTGTGATCCGTCCACCCGCAGGCCCCGGAAGTCTCCGCAGGACGAGCAGGCCCATCACTCCCATAACGAGCGAGAGTTCCGCAGGGCTCGGGAGGACGAGCATTCCTTTGTGGTCCTGGGACGACAGGGTAAGCGAAGGACTCGCCGCCGCCCCCTCGTCCGAACGCGCGTTCGGTACCGAAGCATAGACCTCGCGGCCGTCGAGCCGGGCCCAGTGGCGGACCGGCCAGGCGATCACCACGGCCCGGCCGACGACCTCGTCCACCGCGATCGTGCCCCGGCCCTCCTCGTCGAGATGGGCCCGGGAGTCCGCCGAGTTCGACCGGTGGTCCCCCATCACGAAGAGCCGCCCCTCGGGCACCCGCACCTCGAAGGCCCGCGCCGAGGGAACGTTTCCGGGATTGATGTACGACTCGGTCAGCGGGACCCCGTTGACGGTGACCCGGCCGTCCTTGTCGCAGCACGCCACCGTGTCCCCGCCGACCGCGACGACCCGTTTGATCAGGTCCTGCTCGCCCTCCGAAGGCAGCAGGCCGATAAAGGTCAGCCCCTGTTTGATCTGTTTGACGACAACCGGATCGTCCTTCTTCACGGGCGGTACGAGATCGTCCGCGAGCCAGCCGCCGGGATCCTTGAAGACCACCACGTCCCCGCGCTCCGGTTCCGAGCCGAACCACGGCGTGAGCTTGTCCACCAGCACCCGGTCGTCGATCCGGATGGTCTGCTCCATGGACCCCGAGGGGATCACGAACGCCTGGACCAGGAAGGTCTTCAGCACCAGCGCGATCAGCAGGGCCACCCCGACCAGCAGCGGGATCTCCTTCAGCGCCGACCGCCGCCGCTTGCGCCGGACCTTGCGGGCCAGCCTGCGCCGCTCGGCCCGGCCGCCGGGCGGGACCGCGGAGCCGTCGGTGGGCCGGGTGCCGGTGGGCAGCCGGGTGTCCGCGGGCGCGCCCGCGGGCCGTCCCCGCCTACCCATGGGGCCGCCCGCCCGCCGCTCCCCCGCCCGGGGACGGGGCACCGGATCCGGTGGGCTCCGCCGACGGGCCGGGACGGCCGCCGGTCCAGCTTCCCGGGGCGTCCGGCGCGGAGCCCTCGGGCGCGTCCGGGACCCGGTCGAAGGCGTCCGTACGCCCCGCTGAGCCCCACCGCCCGGCGGGCCAGCCGATCCAGTCGGCCCGCCCGATCACGTTCTCGACGGGGACCATGCCGCCGCCCGGATCGCCCAGGTGGTCACGGGAGTCGCGGGAGTCGCTGCGGTGGTCGCCCATCACCCACAGGGTGCCCGGCCGGACGACGATGTCGAAGGCCACGTCGGAGGGGGCGTCGCCGGGGTGCAGATAGCGCTCGTCGAGCGCGGTGCCGTTCACCGTGAGCCGGCCCTCCTCGTCGCAGCAGACCACCCGGTCGCCCCCCAGTCCGATGACACGTTTCACGAAGTCGGTCTCCGCGGGCTCGGCGAGCCCCACGGCCGCGAATGCCCCGCGGACCGCTCCCCGGACCGGGTCGGTCTCCGGCTCCTCCCGTACGAAGGACCCCGTACCGTCGAAGACGATCAGGTCCCCGCGGGCCGGCTCCTCCCCTTCTCCGTACGCCAGCTTGTTCACCAGCACCCGGTCCCCGGTCCGCAGCGTCGGCTCCATGGATCCGCTGGGGATATGGAACGGCTGGACCACGAACCGGCTGACCAGCAGTACGGTCCCGAGGCAGACGGCCGCCAGCAGGGCCGTCCGGCGCCAGGAGCCGCCCAGCAGACCCGATACCCGCGCGAGCACCGGAAAACGCACGGAGCGCGCCCCCTCTTCCGTGGTCCCGGCGGCTGTGCCGGGCTCCGCCGCCGGGACGGGGTCCGGGCGGTCGGGTTCGGAAGAGCGGTCGCGCTCCGTGCGTGTGTTCT
Organism: Streptomyces sp. NPDC003691; assembly: GCF_053981115.1. NCBI lineage: Bacteria > Bacillati > Actinomycetota > Actinomycetes > Kitasatosporales > Streptomycetaceae > Streptomyces > Streptomyces sp. NPDC003691. Next base: position 28,190 of record NZ_JBSFNQ010000021.1, read on the forward strand.
CGGTGTCCATCGCGGACGAGCCTATCCGGCCGCGCTGTGGACCCGTACGAGGCGTGAGCCCCGGCCCGCCGGTCCGTGGCGGACCACCGGGCCGACGGCTCAGCGGTCGCGCTTCTCCTTGATCTTCGCGGCCTTGCCGCGCAGCTCACGGAGGTAGTACAGCTTGGCGCGGCGGACGTCACCACGGGTGACCAGCTCGATCTTCTCGAAGATCGGGCTGTGGACCGGGAAGGTCCGCTCGACGCCGACGGAGAAGGAAACCTTGCGGACCGTGAAGGTCTCGCTGACGCCGGCGCCCTGGCGGCGGATGACAACGCCCTTGAACTGCTGGATACGGGAGCGGTTGCCCTCGATGACGCGAACGTGGACGTTCACGGTGTCACCGGGGCGGAAGGCGGGGAGGTCGGTCCGCAGGGAAGCGGCGTTGACGGCGTCGAGCACGTGCGTCATGTTCGTCTGCTTTCTTCGCCGATGCCACAGGTCATCAGCGGGAGAGAAATGGAGTTCAGGGGCCGTCCCGTCGGAGCGGGCGTCGTGTCCCCCTGTGGCAGGGGCGCACGCCGGACGTACGGCAGCGGCCTATTCTTCCACGGCCTGCGGCCCGCGCCAAAATCGGCCGCCGGGCCCGGGCGCCCAGCCCAGCAGGGAGAGGATCTCGCGGTCCTTGCGGTCGAAGTCCGCCGGATCGCAGCGTTCCAGCAGATCGGGCCGGTGGGCGGCGGTACGGCGGAGCGCCTCGTCCCGGCGCCAGCGGGCGACCTTGCCGTGGTGGCCGCCGGTGAGCACCTCGGGGACGGCCCGGCCGCGCCAGACGGGGGGCTTGGTGTAGACGGGGCCCTCCAGGAGGTTCGCCATGGCACCGGGGGCGAAGGAGTCGTCCCGGTGGGACTCGGCGTTGCCGAGGACGCCGGGGAGCAGCCGGGCCACCGCCTCGGTGATCACCAGAACCGCCGCCTCGCCGCCCGCGAGGACGTAGTCGCCGATGGACACCTCGTGGACCGGCATCCGGCCGGCGTACTCGTCCATGACCCGGCGGTCGATGCCCTCGTAGCGGGCCGGGGTGAAGATCAGCCAGGGCTGCCGGGCCAGGGCGACGGCGGTCTCCTGGGTGAAGGGGCGGCCGCTGGGGGTGGGGACGACGAGTACGGGGTCGTGGGCCCCGGCCTCGTAGCCGTCGGCGATCGCGGTGTCCAGGGCCTCGCCCCAGGGCTCGGTCTTCATGACCATGCCGGGGCCGCCGCCGTAGGGCGTGTCGTCGACCGTGTGGTGCCGGTCGTACGTCCAGCGGCGCAGGTCGTGGACCCGGACGTCGAGGACGCCGCGGGCGCTCGCCTTGCCGACCAGGGAGACGTTCAGAGGTTCCAGGTACTCGGGGAAGATCGTGACGACGTCGAGCCGCATCAGACGCCGTCCTTCGCGGGCCCCCGGCCGGGGCCGCCGGGCTCGTCCGCCCCGTCCGTCCCGTCAGTCCCGCCGGCCTCTTCGGCGGCGGCGTCGCGGGCGGAGGCGATCTCCGCGCGGTCGTCCAGGAGCCCGGGCGGCGGGTCGACGACGATCCGCTGCTCGTCGAGGTCGATCACGGTCACGATCTCCTCGACGAAGGGGATCATGACCTCCTCGCCGTCGGGCCGCTCCACGATGAACAGGTCCTGCGAGGGCAGATGGCTGATCTCGGTGATCCGGCCGACGGGGGTGCCGTCGGTGAGGACCACGTCGAGGTCGACGAGCTGGTGGTCGTAGTACTCGTCGGGGTCGTCGGGGGTCTCGTCCGGATCCACGTCGGCGATCAGCAGGGTGTTGCGGAGGGCCTCGGCGCCGTTGCGGTCGGTCACTCCCGCGAAGCGCAGCAGCAGCCTGCCGCTGTGCACCCGTCCGGCTTCGACGGTCAGCGGGCCCGTGCTCGCCGGGTCGGTGGCCAGTACGGCGCCGGGGCCGAGCCGCAGCTCGGGCTCGTCCGTCCGCACCTCGACGGTGACCTCGCCCCGGATGCCGTGGGCACGGCCGATCCGGGCGACTACCAGATGCACTTCGTTGCTCTCCTGTGGTCGGGCCCCGGGCCGGGGCCGTGGTTCCGCCTGTCCGGGCGGCCGTGAGGACCCGCCGGACGGCGGTCCGGCCCCGGTCCGACGTTACGTCCGGAGCGCCGCGGCGGCCTCCGCTACGGGGGCTACGGGGCCTGCCGGCTCCGGACAGCGAGACGGCTCGGGCCGGGAAAGGCCGATGGCCTCTCCCGGCCCGAGCCGGTACTGATCTTGTTCAGCGGACCTGGTCCACGTCGACGAGGTCGACACGGATACCACGGCCGCCGATGGCGCCCACGACGGTGCGCAGAGCGCGCGCGGTGCGGCCGTTGCGGCCGATCACCTTACCGAGGTCGTCGGGGTGGACCCGGACTTCGAGAACGCGCCCGCGACGGAGGTTGCGGGAAGCGACCTGTACATCGTCCGGGTTGTCGACGATGCCCTTGACGAGGTGCTCGAGAGCCTCCTCGAGCATGCTCAGGCCTCGGTCGACTCGGCAGCGTCAGCCGCCTCGTCCGCCTTCTTGTCGGACTTCTTGGCCTTCTGGGTGATGGCCTCGCCCTTGGGCGCGCCCTCCTCCAGGGTCTTCGCGAACTCGTCGAACGCGGCGCGCTTGTCGGCCTTCGGCTCGGCCACCAGCAGCGGCGCCGGGGCCGGCAGGCCCTTGTGCTTCTGCCAGTCGCCGGTGAGCTTCAGGATGGCGAGGACCGGCTCGGTCGGCTGGGCGCCGACGGACAGCCAGTACTGGGCGCGGTCGGAGTCGACCTCGATGCGCGAGGGGTTCTGCACCGGGTGGTACAGGCCGATCTCCTCGATGGCCCGGCCGTCACGGCGGGTACGGGAGTCGGCGACGACGATGCGGTAGTGAGGCGAACGGATCTTGCCGAGACGCTTCAACTTGATCTTGACTGCCACGGGTGTGGTGTCTCCTGGTCTTGACGTGGTTGGGCACAACGAGATGCCACGTGGGGTTGCGGTACTCGGGTGCCCGATGGACGCGTCAGCCGGAGGAGAGAGGGGTCCTGTGCGGCCGTCGAGTACAGCTAGCCATTGTGCCACACGCCGATGGCGCGCTGTCCCCCGGACCTGCACCGCCCCCGTCAGGCGGCCGGCCGGGGGTCAGCTCGCCGCGGCGACCGGTTCGGGGATACGGAAGGGCTTGCCGCAGCCGCCGCAGACGATGGGCGCCTGGGCGAGGACCGAGGGAACGACCCGGACGTTGCGGCCGCAGTCGCAGACCGCCTTCACCCGGACCCCTCCGCCCGAGGACCCGTGCCGGGCCGCGGGTCCGCGGAAGGAGCGTTTGGTGTCGGACGCCGTGGCGACGGTGTGCGCCTTGAGGGCGCGCTGCAGTCGCTCGATCGTCGGGCGGTACCGCCTCTTGGCCTCCGGGCTGAGCACGACCAGCGAGAAGCCGCTGCTGGGATGCGGCTCATCGGCGTGGTCGAGGCCCATCTCCTCGGCGATCGCCAGGAATCTGCGGTTGTGGTAGCGGCCGGCGCGGGAGGTGTCGCGGACACCTCGGGCGGCGGCGATGCCGTGGACTGCCTCGTGGAGCAGTCGCTCGAAGGACAGCTCGCCGCCGCAGGCGGACGACGACTCTCCGATCAGGGACTCTGGCGCGGCGAGATCCGGCAGCTCGGCATGGTGCCGTTGAATGTCGGCCCATGCCTGCGCCAGCTCTGCGGCGAGAACAGGTGGTGTCGTGCTCACGTCGTGATAACGAGCCTGGGCGGCCCACGGTTCCATTACGGGGCATCCCAAATATTTTGCACGTACCCGTCAGTTGCCCTTGATGTGTCCCGACGAGGGCGGGTACGCCGATCTGCGGAGAAGGCTCCCAGTGAGCATCAAGGTGGTACGTAGTACCTCGTACGGCGGCGCCTGCCGTCCGGACTCCGGACACCGTACCGAAACGGCCCGCCCGAAAAGGCCGGTTCTCCGTTTCTCCGCGGTGTCCCGCCTGTTTCCGTGCCGTGTACGGCCGAAGTCCGCCCCCGTGTGCGGATCCGGCCCGCGTACGGGTTCGGGTTCGGGTTCGGGTGGGTACGGGGCGCGGATACGAGTTCGGGCGGGTTCGGGCGGGGCCGGGGCGCGGGTACGGGCGGCCCGCCTTCCGCGGCCCCGCGGCCCCTCAGCCCCGGGGTCCCGGGGCCGGTCAGGCGTCGCCCTTCGTGGTGCGGACGATGCCCGCGGCCCGGTAGGCGGCGTCCTCCTCCAGGGTCTCGTGCTCCAGCAGGGCCCCGGCCAGGGCGTCCAGCCGGTGCCGGTTCTCCCGCAGCAGCCCGGAGGCCCGCTCGTAGCACTCGTCCACGATCCGCCGCATCTCGTGGTCGACGGAGTCCAGCGTGGCGGGCGCGGCGGAGAGCCCGTACGGCACCTGGGCATCGCCGGGGACCGCCGTCAGCCTGCCCACCCGCTCGCTCATCCCCCAGCGGCCCACCATGCCCCGCGCCAGCCCCGTGACCTGCTCCAGGTCGCTCTCGGCGCCGGTGGTCACCACCCCGTAGACGAGCTGTTCGGCGGCCATTCCGCCGAGCGCCCCGATGATCCGGCCGCGCAGATACTCCTCGGTGTAGGCGTATTTGTCGGCCTCCGGGGTGGAGAGGGTGACGCCCAGGGCCCGCCCGCGCGGCACGATGGTCACCTTGCGGACCGGGTCGGCGCCGGGCTGGAGCATCCCGAGGAGCGCGTGGCCGCTCTCGTGGTAGGCGGTGCGCCGCCGCTCCTCCGCGCTCAGCACCAGCGGGCGCTCCGCACCCAGCTGGACCTTCTCCAGCGCCGTGGTCAGATCGGACTGGCTGACGGACTCCTCCCGGCGCTTGACCGCGAGGAGCGCGGCCTCGTTGGCGAGATTGGCGAGGTCCGCGCCGGTCATTCCGGGGGTGGCGGCGGCGATCCGGGCCAGGTCGACATCGGGGGCGAGCGGGATCTCCCGGGTGTGGATCCGGAGGATGGCCTCGCGCCCCGGACGGTCGGGCGGGGAGACCTGGACAACCCGGTCGAAGCGGCCGGGCCTGGTCAGCGCCGGGTCGAGGACATCGGCGCGGTTGGTCGCGGCGAGCACGACCACCCCTTCCGAGCCGGTGAAGCCGTCCATCTCGGTGAGGATCTGGTTGAGGGTCTGTTCCCGCTCGTCGTGGCCGCCGAGTCCGGCGCCGCCGCCGCGGATCCGTCCGATGGTGTCGATCTCGTCGATGAAGACGATCGCCGGGGCGACCTTGCGGGCCTCGGAGAACAGCTCCCGGACCCGTCCGGCGCCCACCCCGACGATCATCTCGATGAACTCGGAGGCGGAGGCGGAGAAGAAGGGCACCCCGGCTTCTCCGGCGACGGCCCGGGCGAGCAGGGTCTTCCCGGTGCCGGGCGGGCCTGCCAGCAGGACGCCGCCGGGCATCCGGGCGCCCATCCGCCGGTAGGCCCCGGGGTGCTTCAGATAGTCGACGACATCGTTGAGCTCGCCCTCGACCTCGTCGATACCGGCCACATCGGCGAAGGTGGTCCGTTTGCCGGGGAGCAGCTCGACCGGTCTGGGCGGTTCCTTGCGGCCGAAGGCGCCGCCGCCGAGGGCGGCGCCCATCCGCCGGGCCGCGAACACCCAGACGGCGATCAGCAGCAGCATGGGGAGGAAGGCGATCAGCAGGGAGGACCAGATGCTGGTCTTCTGGACGACCGGTTCGGCGGTGACGGTCACCCCGCCGCGGGTCAGCTCGCCCCACAGGTCGTCGGTGGCGAAGGCGGGCCGCTCGGTCATGAACTTCGTGTAGTCGCCGTCGCCGTCCGGGAGGGGGGCCTTCTTCTTCAGCTCCCCTTCGATCGACTCGTCCTTGGAGTAGATCTTGGAGATATTGCCCGCGGCGGCCTGCCGGCTGAATTCGGTGTACGAGACGGTGGGCTCTTTGCCGCCCGAGCGGAACAGCGAGATCACCAGGCTGATGACGAGATAGACCACCACCGCCGTCAGGACCAGCCCCCACCAGCCGCCGGGCCGCTTCTTCCGCGGCGGCGGGGACGGGGGCGCACCTTCGGAGCGCCAGGAGTCGTCGGGCGCCCGGCGCGGCGGCACGGGGTTGCTCATACGGGGACGTTAAGACAGAAGGACGGCGTCGGCATCCCCTGTGGACAACCGCCTGTGGACAGCCGCGAGGGGCCGCGTTCCGGTACGAGAGGGGTCACCGCCCCCGTACCCGGGCGAGCACCGCGGCCCGGTACACAGCCGGACACCGGCCCCGTACACAGCCGGACGCCGCCGGGTCCGGGACCCGGCGGCGTCCGCCTGCTTCCGCTTCTCCGTCCGGGCCCGGCAGGGGCCGCGGCGGGATCAGCCCATGAACTTCTTGAACTCGTCCGGCAGCTCGAACGGCTGGTCCCCGCCCCCGGCCGGCAGCCCGAAGGCGCCGCCCTGGCCCGCCTGCTCCCGGCGCTCGGCCGCGGCCTGCTCGTCCGCCTTGCGCTTCATGGGGTTGCCGCTGCGGCGCTTGCCCTTGGCCTGCTTCTGCTGCTTCTTCTGCCGACCGGGGCCGCCACCCATACCGGGGATCCCCGGCATCCCGGGCATACCGCCGCCCTGGGCCATCCGGGACATCATCTTGCGGGCCTCGAAGAACCGCTCGACGAGGCTCTTGACCGCGCTGACCTCGACTCCGGAACCGCGGGCGATCCGGGCCCGGCGGGAGCCGTTGATGATGGTCGGCTCGGCGCGCTCGGCCGGGGTCATCGACTTGATGATCGCGGCGGTGCGGTCGACGTCGCGCTCGTCGATGCTGTTGATCTGGTCTTTCATCTGGCCCATGCCGGGCAGCATGCCGAGCAGCTTGGAGATGGAGCCCATCTTCCGGACCTGTTCCATCTGGGCCAGGAAGTCGTCGAGGGTGAAGTCCTTGCCCTTGCTGCTCGCCAGCTTGGAGGCCATCTTGGCGGCCTCTTCCTGGCTGAAGGTCTGCTCGGCCTTCTCGATCAGCGAGAGGACGTCGCCCATGCCGAGGATGCGGGACGCCATGCGGTCCGGGTGGAACGCGTCGAAGTCGTCCAGCTTCTCGCCGTTGGAGGCGAACATGATCTGGCGGCCGGTGACATGCGCGATGGAGAGCGCGGCACCGCCCCGGGCGTCGCCGTCGAGCTTGGAGAGCACGACGCCGTCGAAGCCGACGCCGTCGCGGAAGGCCTCGGCGGTGTTGACCGCGTCCTGGCCGATCATGGCGTCGACGACGAAGAGGATCTCGTCGGGCGAGACGGCGTCGCGGATGTCCGCGGCCTGCTGCATCAGCTCCTGGTCGATGCCGAGGCGGCCGGCGGTGTCGACGACGACCACGTCGTACTGCTTGGCGCGGGCGTGCTCGACGGAGTCCTTGGCGACCTGGACGGGGTCGCCCACGCCGTTGCCGGGCTGCGGCGCGTAGACGGCGACACCGGCGCGCTCGGCGACGACGGAGAGCTGGTTGACGGCGTTGGGGCGCTGGAGGTCGCAGGCGACCAGCAGCGGCGAGTGGCCCTGGGCCTTGAGCCAGCGGCCGAGCTTTCCGGCGAGCGTGGTCTTACCGGCGCCCTGGAGACCGGCGAGCATGATCACGGTCGGCGGCTGCTTGGCGAACCGGAGGCGGCGGGTCTCGCCGCCGAGGATGCCGATCAGCTCCTCGTTGACGATCTTGATGACCTGCTGCGAGGGGTTGAGCGCCTTGGAGACCTCGGCGCCGCGGGCCCGCTCCTTGACATTGGCGATGAACGCCCGGACCACGGGGAGGGCGACATCCGCCTCCAGCAGCGCGATCCGGATCTCGCGGGCCGCGCCGTCGATGTCCGCCTCGCTGAGACGACCCTTGCCCCGCAAGGTCTTGAAGGTGTTCGCCAAGCGGTCGGAGAGAGTATCGAACACGGCGCTCGTCGGTCCTCAAAGTCGGGGGCAACAGGGAATCGCCCTCCAGGGTATCCGGCCCCGGCGGGTGCCCGCCCGCTCCGGTGCCGGAAACCCGGCCCGCTCCGGGGGCGCTCCCGCCGGGACGGCCGGCGCCCCGCTCAGCGCAGGGCCGCTTCGAGGCCCCGGGCCAGCTCGGCGGCGGCCTCGTCCGGGAGCGGCCCGCCGCCGTCCGCGGTGAGGTAGAAGGCGTCGACCGCGTTCGCCCCGAGGGTGCTGACGCGGGCGCTGCGGACCCGTACGTCCGCGTCCTCCAGGGCGAGTCCGATGCGGTACAGCAGGCCCGGGGCGTCGGGGGCGCGGACTTCGAGGACGGTGGCGCGACGGGAGGCGTCGGCGGCGACGGTGACCCGGGGCGGGGGTGGTTCCGCGCCGCGGCGGCGGGGCCGGGCGGCGTCGCGTTCGGCGAGCCGGGCCCGGATGCCCAGGGAGCCGTCGAGGGCGCGGACCAGGTCGGCGCGGAGCCGGGCGGGCTGCGGCAGGGAGCCGTAGGCCGCGGCCACCTGCCAGTCGAGTACGAGGACAGCGCCCGGTCCGGCCCCGGCGGGCAGGGTGATCTCGCGGAGGTCGGCGGAGCGGACGGTGAGCCGGTGGAGGGCGAGTACCCCGGCGACGGCGGGCAGGACACCGGGCCGGTCGGGCAGGGCGATCAGCAGTTCGGCGCCGAGGGGTTCGGTGGCGGTGTCGGGGCTCTCGGGGGTTTCCGCGGGCCCGGGGCTCGTATCGCCGTCGCCGGTGGTTCCGCCGGGGGTTCCGCCGCGGGCGGGGGTACGGAGCACGAGCACCGGTCCGCCGGTGCGCAGGGCCTCGACCGCGAGCCGTTCCGCTTCGGCGCCGGGCGGGGAGGGGGCCGCGGGCGGGGCGCCGTCGAGGACGGCCGCGGTCCGCGCCGCCAGTTCATCGACGAGGAGGGCCCGCCAGCCCGACCAGGCGGCGGGCCCGGTGGCCAGCGCGTCGGCCTCGGTGAGGGCGGCGAGCAGCTCCAGTGTCCCCGGGGTGCCGACCGCCCCGGCGACGGCCCGGACGGTGGCCGGGTCGTCGAGGTCGCGCCGGGTCGCGGTCTCCGCCAGCAGCAGATGGTGGCGTACGAGAGCGGCGACGACCGCCGCGTCGGCGGCGTCGAAGCCCATCCGGGCGGCCGTGTCCCGGGCGATGGTCTCCCCGGCCACCGAGTGGTCGCCGGGCCAGCCCTTGCCGATGTCGTGCAGCAGGGCGGCGACGAGGAGCAGGTCGGGGCGGCGGACGCGGCGGGTGAGCGCGGCGGCCCGGACGGCGGTCTCCACCAGATGCCGGTCGACGGTCCAGATGTGGACGGCGTTGCGCTGCGGGCGGTGGCGTACGCGTTCCCAGTCGGGCAGCAGCCGGGTGATCAGCCCTTCGGCGTCGAGGGCCTCCCAGACGGGGACGGTGGGTTCACCGGCGCCGAGGAGGGTGACGAACTCCTCCCGGGCCTCGGCGGGCCAGGGCACGGGCAGGGGCGGGGCGGCGGCGAGCGCGCGGACGGCGTGCCGGGAGAGCGGCAGGCCCGCGCGGGCGGCCGCGGCGGCGGCGCGCAGGGGCAGTACGGGGTCCCGTTCGGGCCGGGCGGTGCGGGCGAGGGAGACCTCTCCGTCGTGTTCGACGACTCCGTCGGCGAGGGGGGTGCGTTCGGGTTCGGTCCGCCGGGCGCCGCCGGTGAACACGGCCCGGATCCGGCGGCGGGCGCCGCGGGCGCTCAGCACCCGGTGGACCTCGCGCCAGGTGACGTCGCCCGCGTACGCGATGGTCCCGGCGGCCTCGTACACGCGGCGCAGCAGCACATCGGCGTCGAGGACGCCCAGGTGTGCGGCCACCTGGTCCTGGTCCTCCAGGGCGAGGCGGTCGCCGGCGCGTCCGGTGGCGAGGTGGAGGGCGTCCCGGGTGTCGAGGAGGGTACGGCGGGCCTCGGCGAGGCCCCCGTGGGGGGCGTCGGCGAGCCAGGAGGCGGCGACGGCGCGGAGCGCTCCGGTGTCGCGGAGGCCGCCGTGGGCCTCCTTGAGGTCGGGTTCGAGGAGGTGGCGCAGGTCGCCGTGGCGTTCGGCGCGTTCGCGGCAGAGTTCGGCGAGTTCGGGGAGGCGGGCGGGGGCGCGGTTGCGCCAGTCGGCGAGGACGGTGGTGCGGAGGGCGGCGACGAGCCCGGGGTCGCCCGCGACGGGCCGGGCGTCGAGGAGCCCGAGGTGGGCCTTGAGGTCGGCGCCCGCGGTGGTCCGGGCTTCGGCGGGGGTGCGGACGGAGTGGTCGAGGGCGATGCCGAGGTCCCACACCGGGTACCAGATGCGGTCGGCGAGCGCGGCGACCGCGCGGGGATGGGCGGCGCCGTCGTGGAGGAGGAGCAGGTCGAGGTCGCTGCGGGGGGAGAGTTCGCCGCGGCCGTAGCCGCCGACGGCGACCAGTGCGGCGCCGGGTACGCCGGTGTCCCGCTGCGCGGTGCGGAAGAGGTGCCCGAGCCACTGGTCGGTGAGGCCGGCGAGCGCGGCCCGGCGCTCCGCCCCGGCCCGCCGTTCGTCGTTGAGCAGCCGCAGCCGCCGGGCGGCGTACCCGGTGGCGGGCTCGCCGTCCGTCTCCCCGCCGCCCGCGCCGGGCCCACCGGACCCGTTCCGGGCGTGGGCCGCCGCGGCTGCCGGACCGGCGGGTCGGCGGTCTCCCGCCGCGGGCCCGTTCGCCGGGGGCGGGGCGTCCGTCCGGGCCTCCGGGGTCTCGTGGCTCCGCACTGCTGGTACCTCCTCGGTTCGTTCCCGCCGGGCGCCGTCCGGCGGGTCGGGTCCGGCCCCTGGTACGCGGCCGGGGTGCCCCGGCGGCCGGGCCCGGTGTCCGGGTCGTCCCTTCCCGGTGCGGGCGGCACCCGTCGCCGCCCGCACCCGGCCGGGCGGGCGGTTTCCCCGGACGGCCGCTCCCGCACGGGGGGCGCAGGACCGGCGGGGGCGGGGTTTCACCCGCCCGGTGGATGGGACCGGGTGGCCCTCGGACCGGCCTCCGCGACCGGGCGGTGCGGCTGTCGTCCCCCGGATCCGGTGGGGCTGCGGGGCTACCGCGCTCCGAGTCCGGAGCGCCGGTTCCGCCCGCGGGACACGGCACGGCCCGGCGGTTACGCGGATCCACCGGGCCGGAGGCGGTCCCCCGGCCGGCCCTGAACGGCGGCCCCGGCGCCGGCGCCGGAACGGCCGGGTGGCTCCGCTCCCGGGCCCGGAGCCGGTTCCGCGCCCGGAAGCGCATCCCCGCCCCGGACGCGGGCCGCACGGCCGCGCACCCCGTGCCGTGGCTCGGAGCGCGCCGTGGCTCAGAGCGCGTCGGGCCCGCGTTCCCCGGTGCGGACGCGGACGACCGTGTCCACCGGGACGCTCCACACCTTCCCGTCGCCGATCTTGCCGGTGCGGGCCGTCTTCACCACGACCTCGATCAGCTGTTCGGCGTCGTCGTCCTCGACGAGGACCTCGATACGGATCTTGGGCACCAGGTCGACGGTGTACTCCGCGCCCCGGTACACCTCCGTGTGCCCGCGCTGGCGGCCGTAGCCGCTGGCCTCGGTGACGGTCAGGCCGTGTACCCCGAACGCCTGCAGCGCGTCCTTGATCTCGTCGAGCCGGTGCGGCTTGACGACGGCGGTGATGAGCTTCATGCGTCCACCTTCCTGGTGCTGTCCGCGGTCACGAGCACGTCCCCGGCCGCCGCGGCGCCCGGCGGCGCGGACACCGCCGTACGGGTGCCGCTGCCGCCGCCCGCGCCGCTGAAGTCGTATGCGGTCTCGGCGTGTTCGTGCCGGTCGATGCCGGATACCTCGACGTCCTCGTCGACCCGCATGCCGATGGTCCGGTGCAGGGCGAACGCCAGGGCCGCCGAGACCACCATGGAGTACGCGAGGACGGCCGCGACACCGATGGCCTGCTTGCCGAGCTGTTCGAGACCGCCGCCGTAGAACAGGCCCTTGACGTCGGACTGTACGCCTCCGGTGGCGAAGAGGCCGACGAGGAGGGAGCCCGCGATTCCGCCGACGAGGTGCACACCGATGACATCGAGGGAGTCGTCGTAGCCGAGTTTGAACTTCAGTCCGACGGCGTAGGCGCACAGCACACCGGAGATCGCGCCGACGGCGATCGCGCCGAGCGGGGAGACGGCGCCGCCCGCGGGGGTGATGGCGACCAGTCCGGCGACGGCGCCGGACGCCGCGCCCAGGGTGGTGCAGGCGCCGTGCCGCAGCTTCTCGTACGCCAGCCAGGCGAGCATCGCCGCGGCGGTGGCGACCTGGGTGTTGATGAACATGACCGCGCCGACGCCGTCGTCGTTGCCGAGCCACGATCCGGCGTTGAAGCCGAACCAGCCGAACCACAGGAGTGCCGCGCCCAGCATCACCAGCGGCAGGCTGTGCGGCCGCATCGGGTCCTTCTTGAAGCCGACGCGCTTGCCGATGACGAGGATCACGCCGAGGGCGGCGGCTCCGGCGTTGATGTGGACCGCGGTGCCGCCCGCGAAGTCGATGACGCCCATCTCGAAGAGCCAGCCGCCCGCGCCCCACACCCAGTGGGCGACGGGGAAGTAGACGACGGTGGCCCAGAGGGTGATGAACAGCGCCCAGGCGCCGAACTTGACCCGGTCCGCCAGCGCCCCGCTGATCAGGGCGGGGGTGATGACCGCGAACATCAGCTGGAAGACCGCGAAGACATAGACCGGGACGGTGTAGCCGTCCCAGAGTTCGGTCAGGCCGATCCCGCTCAGCCCGGCGTACTCGGACGACCAGCCGATGATGCCTCCGGTGTCGGTGCCGAAGGCGAGGCCGAAGCCGTAGAGGACCCAGAGCAGGGTCACGATGCCCAGACTGATGAAACTCATCATCAGCATGTTGAGGGTGGACTTCACCCGGACCATGCCTCCGTAGAAGAAGGCGAGTCCGGGTGTCATCAGCATCACCAGGGCGGAGCAGATGAGCAGGAAACCGGTGTTGGCGGCGGACAGTGCCGGGGTTTCCGCGGCTAGCGTCGTGATGCCTTCGGGCATCGGCGTCTCCTCGTCGTCGGTGCGGCCGGGCGCGGGCGGACCTGCGGGTGGGGCCGGGGACGGGCCCGCCCGGGGGACGTGGGGGGCATGGGCCATGAGAATGCGGCGGCGCGGTTTCCACCGATGGAGCCGCGTGTTTCACGCCAGTGACGAAGGGGACGGCCGTGTTACGCCGCCATGAACGGCGGGGCGGCGGCCGCTGCCGTACGGAGCCGGGCGGGCGCGGTGCGCGTCCGGTGGCCGGTACGGGTCCGCGGCGGGCGTGCGGGCCGGATCGGGCCCGGCCCCGGGGCCGCGGCGGAACCGGGCGGGGGCGGGCGGTGACCGGCGGGGCGCGGGCGGGGCCGGCCCTCCGCCGGGACCGGTGTACGGGCCGGGCGGACGGAGACGGCATACGGTCCGCCCGGCGGGAGGCGGGTCCGGCGGCGTACGGCGCCCCGGCCCGAAGCCCCTGCCTCCCGAGGGTTCAGACCGCCCGCGCGGTCTCCGGGAGCTGCGCGGTCAGCTTGTCCGTCAGGTCGCGGACCTCGGAGACGTCGGCGAAGTCCCGGGCGGCCGTGTCGACGGTCTTGCGGAGCCGGTTGTTCACCCGCTCGGAACGGACCCGGCGGGCGACGGTCAGCGCCTCCCCGGCCAGCTCGGTGGCCTGTTCGGGCTCCCGCTTCAGCAGATGGACCGTGGCCATGCCGATCAGGTTCAGCGCATAGGACCGCTGATGGACCGGATCGTCCTGGAAGAGCCGGACCGCGCGCTCCATCAGCGGTTCGGCGAGGGACGCGTACGTCGGGCTGCGCCCGGCGACATACGCGAGGTCGCGGTAGGAGTGGGCGTTCTCGCCGTTCAGCTCGGCCTCGGTGAAGAAGCGGATCCAGTCCGGCTCGCGCTCCCCGTCGAGCCCGGCGTCGTCGAAGGTGTCCTCGGCCATCCGGACGGCCCGCTTGCACTTGCTGGGCTGGCCCATATTGGCGTAGGCGCGGGCCTCCAGCGCGTAGAGCATCGCCTGGGTGCGGGCGGTGGCGCAGTCCCGGCTGCCGTACTGGGCGAGGTGGATCAGTTCGAGGGCGTCGTCCGGCCGGCCGAGGTGGATCATCTGGCGGCTCATGGAGGACAGGATGTACGAGCCGAGCGGCTTGTTCCCGGCCTCCTTGGCGGCGTGGAGGGCGAGCACGAAGTACTTCTGGGCGGTGGGCTGGAGGCCGACGTCGTAACTCATCCAGCCGGCCAGCTGGGCCAGCTCGGCGGCGCAGGTGAACAGCCGGGCCGCGGTGCGCTCCGGATGGGATTCCTGGAGGAGGTCGGTGACCTCGTGCAGCTGGCCGACGACGGCCTTGCGCCGCAGTCCGCCGCCGCACTGGGCGTCCCACTGGCGGAACATGACCGTAGTGGACTCCAGCAGCTCCAGCTCGGGGCCGGAGAGCCGGGGCGGCCGGTGGCCGCCGGCCGCCGCGGGGACCGCGGCACCCGCGCCGGGGGCGGCCGGTTCGCCGCCGGGCGGCGGCACCAGCCAGCGCTGCATCGGCTCGACGAGGGCGGGCCCGGCGGCCAGCGCCAGGGAGGTGCCGAGGAAACCGCGCCGGGCCAGCATCAGATCGCTGCGGGAGAACTCGCTCAGCAGGGAGACGGTCTGCGGCCCGGCCCACGGCAGGTCGACGCCGGAGGAGGACGGGGTCTGGTGCGCCGAACGGAGCCCGAGGCTCTCGACGGCGACGACCGTGCCGAAACGTTCGGAGAAGAGTTCGGACAGGATCCGCGGAATCGGTTCGCGCGGCTGTTCGCCGTCGAGCCAGCGGCGCACCCGGGAGGTGTCCGTACTGATGTGGTGGGCGCCCATCTCCCGGGCCCGGCGGTTGACCTGCCGCGCCAGCTCTCCCTTGGACCAGCCGCTGCGTACGAACCACGAACCGAGCATCTCGTTCGGGCGCTTGCCGGTTCCGGTGTTCGCACCGGTTCCGCTGCCGTCCACTGGTACGCCCCCATCCATGAAGCTCATGAGGCCCCGGGCCATGGCGGGGCCTGAAGTCCGATGCCGGTAGCCGGAATTCCCTGCCGGTCGCCGACAGGATGCCGTGACCGGCGGCCTTATGTACGGAACTTGCAGAAAGGCCGACCGAATCCACACAGGTGAGCGGGGTGACCCCGGTATCTCCAACGGCACACACGGCTCCAGGGTTCGGGCACCGAAAGTAATCCTACGATCACCGCAGGGCGAGCCGGAATCCAGAAACGCCACCATTCGCCACCCCTTCGAATGAACTCCCCCGCCACCGGGCGCGATTCACTTGACAGTGGGCGAGTCGAAGTCGGCGGATCGGTGCACCCGTCGGCGCATGGCGCGAAGTGCACTCCCCCTCGCGCCTCGGTACGCCCCTGAACCTTCACCGGTTGCGACGCAGTGTCACGAGGAGACTTCGGGTCGTAACCACCGGCGAGCAGGAGACGTTGGAGGGGGCATGGGCTTCACGATCGGCGGCAGCCGGGGGATCCGGGACATCCGGTCCGCCCGGCCCGGCTCTCGGCGCCGCGGACGGGCGGCGGAGCGTGCGGTGACGGCGGTGGCCGAGTACACGGGGCTGTGGGGCTGGGCCGTGGTGCCGGGCTCGGCGGGACCGGCCGCGGCTCCGGATACGGCACCGGCACCGGCACCGGCACCGGCACCGGCCGCACCAACGGCGTCCTCGGCGACGGCATCGGCATCGGCATCGGCATCGGCGGCACGGTCCGGGGTGTGCTCCTGCGGTGTGGCGAGATGCCCGTCCCCGGCCGTGCGTCCGCTCCCCTTCGCCGCGGAGATCCCGGCGGGCGCCACGCTCGACGAGGTGGGTGACGCCTGGTCCGCGGTGGCCGGAGCGGCCGTGCTGCTGCCGGTGGGGCGCTCCTTCGACGTCCTCGACGTGGCGGCGGGCGCGGGGCGCCGGGCGCTGGTGCGGATGGAACGGATGGGGCTGCCGCTGGGGCCGGTGACGGCGACACCGGACGGGCGCTGCCAGTTCTTCGTGGCGCCGGGTGCCGCGTCGGCGCTGCCGGAGCTGCTCTACCGGATGGGCTGGGACGACGCGGACCTGGACCTGCACTGTCCGGGGCCCGGCGAGTACATCGCGGCCCCGCCGTCGGAGTTTGCGGGGCTGGGTCCGGTGGACTGGCTGCGGCCGCCGTCGCTGGACACGGCCGCGGCACCGCCGGAGGCCCGGCTGCTGCTGGGCACGCTGGCGTACATCTGCCACCGGTCGGCGGGCTGTTAGACCGTCCCCGCCGGATCCTGCCGTCCCGCCCGGCCCGGCCGCCGCGCCGGTGCGGGGCGGCGGGCCGGTGCGGGGCGGCGGGCCCGGGGCGGCGGGGTTCAGTCGCCGATCAGGGCGTCGACGAACGCTTCCGGCTCGAAGGGCGCCAGGTCGTCCGGGCCCTCGCCCAGTCCGACGAGCTTCACGGGAACGCCCAGCTCGCGCTGGACGGCGACGACGATGCCACCCTTGGCGGTGCCGTCGAGCTTGGTCAGCACGATGCCGGTGATGTCGACGACCTCCGCGAAGACCCGGGCCTGGACGAGACCGTTCTGTCCGGTGGTGGCGTCGAGGACGAGGAGGACCTCGTCCAGCGGGCCGTGCTTCTCGACGACGCGCTTCACCTTGCCCAGCTCGTCCATCAGGCCGGTCTTGGTGTGGAGCCGCCCGGCGGTGTCGATGAGGACGACGTCGGCGCCCTCCGCGATGCCTTCCTTGACGGCGTCGAACGCGATGGAGGCCGGGTCGCCGCCTTCCGGTCCGCGGACGGTACGGGCGCCGACCCGCTCGCCCCAGGTCTGGAGCTGGTCCGCGGCGGCGGCACGGAAGGTGTCCGCCGCGCCGAGGACGACCGAGCGGCCGTCGGCGACCAGGACCCGGGCGAGCTTGCCGGTGGTCGTGGTCTTGCCGGTGCCGTTGACGCCGACGACCATCACCACGCCGGGGGTGTCGACGCCGGACTCGGTCTTCACCTCGCGGTCGAAGTCGGTGCCGAGGAGGGCGAGCAGTTCCTCGCGGAGCAGGGCGCGCAGTTCGTCGGGGGTACGGGTGCCGAGGACCCGGACCCGCTCCCGCAGCTTCTCCACCAGTTCCTGGGTGGGGGCGACGCCGACGTCGGCGATGAGGAGGGTCTCCTCGATCTCCTCCCAGGTGTCCTCGTCGAGATGCTCGCGGGACAGCAGGGTGAGCAGGCCCTTGCCGAGGGAGTTCTGGGAGCGGGCGAGCCGGGCGCGCAGGCGGACCAGCCGACCGGCGGTGGGTTCGGGGACCTCCAGCTCGGGTGCGGCGGGCGCCGGGGCGGCGGTCTCGGGGGCGGCTTCGGCGGGCGCCTCGGCCTCCGGGAGTCCGACCTCCTCGATGGTGCGGCGCGGCTCTTCCCGCGGTGTCTCCGCCTCGTCGCCGACATGCGGCTCGGCGGGCGGAGCGGTGATGGTCGGGGTGCTCTGCGGGGCCGACGGCGGCAACTGCTTCTTACGGCGGCCGCTGATCACGAGCCCGCTGATGGCGCCGACCGCGACCAGGGCGATGACTACAGCAAGGATGACGATTTCCATAACCCACCCAGTATCGGTCACACCCCTTCCGGTGCGGCCGGGCACGCCCGGGCGGACCGGGCGGCGTCGCGCTCCGGGGCCGGAGCGGAAGGGCAGCGGGTGGCGTTGTGACGTGGCGGGCGGCGGGCCGGGCCCGGCCGGGCGGCAGGGCGCCCCCGCGGCACCAGAGCTCGGCGCGGCCGGGGCGGAGGCCGGGAGAGACGGTCCGGCGGGGTGGTCCGGCGGGGCAAGGGCCCGGTGGGGAGAAATCCGGATGACCCGCCCGGGAGGGCCCGGCTAGCGTCCCCGGCATGACCGTTGTGGAATATCGGACCATTCCGGAGGCGCATCTGGACCGCGCCCTGGACCTGCACTATCTGGTGTTTCTGGAGAAGGACGCCGAGGGGGAACGGCGGAAGCTGCACCGGGAGATCCTGGAGCACTGCGATGTGGTGGGCGCCTACGAGGGCGAGCAGTTGGTGGGGTTGCTGGCGGCGCATCCGCTGATGCTGTCGGTGCCCGGCGGCGAGCTGAAGTGCGCGGGTGTGACCTTCGTCTCCGTGGCGCCGACGCACCGCAGACGGGGAGTGCTGAGCGGCATGGTCGCGGAGCTGATGCGGCGGTGTACGGAGCACGGGGTGCCGCTGGCGGCGCTGTGGGTGTCGGAGACGGGGATCTACGGGCGCTTCGGCTTCGAGCCGGCGACCCGGTCGTACACGGTGGAGATCGACACGGACCGTCCGCTGGCGCTGCGGATCGAGCCGGACGAGCGGCCGCTGCGGCTGGTGTCGCCGGACGAGGCTCCGGAGGTCGTCGGCGCGGCGCACGCCGCGGCCCGGGCCGGGCGGGCCGGGCGGGTCGCCCGCGACGACTTCTGGTGGAGCACGCACATCCTGCGGCCGGAGGACGAGGAGGACGACGATCTCAGCCCGCCGCGGGTGGTGGTGCTCGGCGAGCCGGGCGAGCCGCCCGCCGGGTATGTGATCTACCGGACCGAGTCCGACGACGAGGGCCGGGGCAAGCTGCACATCGGTGAGCTGGAGGCCGAGTCGCCCGCGGTGGCGGCCGCGCTGTGGCGCTATGCGACCTCGGTGGACCTGGTCGACCAGGTGCGGTCGTGGGGGCGGCCGCTGGACGATCCGCTGCTGCGGTTCTCCGCCGACCGGGATCAGATCTCGGTCGTCCAGGAGTTTCCCGCGCTCTGGCTGCGGCTGGTGGATGTGCCGGGGGCGCTGGCCGGGCGGGCCTGGTCCGCGCCGGTCGACCTGGTGCTGGAGGTGACGGACGCGGGTGTGCCGGAGAACGCGGGCCGCTACCGGCTCTCGGTCGCGCCGGACACCGCCGGCAGCGCAGGCTCCGCGGCCTCCGCGGCCTCCGCGGCGGGCGGTACGGGTCTGTCGGCCCGGGTGGAGCGGACGGCCGACGCGCCGGACCTGACCCTCGACGTCCGTGAGCTGGCCGCCTGCTATCTGGGCGACCTCGACCCGGCCGGGCTCGTACAAGCCGGTCTGGTCACCGAGCACACGGCGGGCGCGGCGGCGGCGCTGGGCGCTGCGTCCCGTACCGAACTGCTGCCGCACACGACCGACGAGTTCTGACGGGGGTACGTCCGGGGCGGACCGGCCCCGGACGTACCGGAGCTGCCGGATGAACCCGGCGGACGCCCGCTCCTCGCCGTACGGGGCGCGTACCGGGATCTCCGGCGCCGGGGGCACGCAGGCCGGACCCGGCAAAGCGGGCACGTACTGACGGGCTCGGGCGGCCCCGCCCTCACCGCGCCGGTGCCGTCCCGGGTCCGGCGCCCTTCGGCGGAGAGGCCCTAGACCGGCGGGGGCGACGCCGGGCCGGGCGGGAGGGCCGCGCCGCCGCCGCGCATGCCCGCCGCCCAGTTCTGCAACTCCGCCGCGCTCGCCCCCTCGACCTCCTCCAGCAGCCGGCGCCGGGACTCCTCGCCCCGTTCCGCCTCGGGCACCAGCCGGTGGCGCCGGATCGCCAGGTGCAGCCGCGACCAGGCCTCCGCCGCCAGGACGTAGCGCTCGTTGTGGTTGAAGACCTGGCGGAAGCCGCCGATGAACACGGCCGCTCCGGCCAGTGAGGCGGTGGCGGCCGCGGGGGCCTGGATGCCTGCCGCCACCACCGTGGCCGCGCCGGTGAGCAGGGCGGTCAGCTCCGTGGTGCGGTGCCAGCGGCGGGCGCGGTCGCGCGCCCGGGCGTACCAGGCCAGTTGTTCGTCGGCGTAGGCCAGTACGGCGGTGTCGGACACGGTGCCGTCCGGCTCCGGCCGCGGGGCTGCCGCCGGGGCGGTGCCGCTCTGTTCCGGCCTCGGGGCCGATACCGGGTTCACACCCTCCGGCTCCGGCTCCGGCGGCGCGGACCGGTCCGGGGCTGCCGCCTCCGGCCGCGGGGGTGTCGCCGGGGCGGTGCCGTCCGGCTGCGCGGGCCGTGCGGGCAGTTGCTCCGCTTCGGAGGGTCCTCGGGGATTCGTCGGCATGCGCACATGCTGCCGCACCCGCCGCCGGGCGTCGCCGGGGCTTCCCATCTGACGATACGTCAGTTACGGTGCGCGCGCCGGGCGGGGACCCGTGGATCCGGTCCGCGGATCCGGTCCGCGGAGCGCGGGGAGTGCGCCATGACCTTCACGATCGTCCGCCTCAATCTCGTCGCGCCCGGCGCCTCCCCCGAGGCACTCGCGGCCCGCTACCGCACCGCGGTGGAGCTGGCGGTCTACGCCGACGGGCACGGCATCGCCACCGTCCAGACCGAGGAGCACCACGGCGCGGAGAACAACTGGCTGCCCTCGCCGTTCGTGTTCGCGGGGGCGGTTCTCGGGGCCACCCGCCGGATCACGGTCACCGTTTCCGCCGCCGTGGGCCCGCTGTACGACCCGCTGCGGCTCGCCGAGGACATCGCCGTCCTGGACCTGCTGAGCGCCGGGCGGCTGGTCACCGTGCTCGGCATCGGCTACCGGCGCGAGGAGTACGAGCGCTCCGGCGTGGACTGGGCGCGCCGCGGCCGGCTCCAGGACGAGGTGCTGGAGACGCTGCTCGCCGCCTGGACCGGTGAGCCGTTCGCGTACCGCGGGCGTACCGTCCGGGTCACCCCGCGTCCGTACTCGCGGCCGCATCCGCTGCTGCTGGCCGGAGGTTCGTCCCGGTCGGCGGCCCGGCGCGCGGCCCGGCTGGGACTGCCGTTCTTCCCCAGCGCCCATCTGCCGCAGCTGGTGGCGTACTACGACGAGCAGCGGGCCCGGTACGGCACCGGCGGGTGGACGATGATGCCGGGCCCCGAAACCCCGCTGCTGCATGTCTCCGAGGATCCGGACCGCGTCTGGGCCCGGTACGGCGGGCACTTCCTGCACGAGGCGCGGACCTACGCCTCCTGGTCGACGCCCGGTATCCGGTCGGCCGTCCGGTCCGCGGCAACGACGGTGGCGGAGCTGCGGGCCGAGGGTGTGTACCGGGTGCTGACACCCGGCGAGTGCGTGGCGCTGGCTGCGGCGGGCGCGCCGTCCCTGGTCCTGCATCCGCTCTGCGGCGGTATGCCGGAGGAGGAGGGGCGGCGGTCGCTGGAGCTGTTCTGCGAGAAGGTGCTGCCCCGGCTGGGCTGACCCCCGTCCCCTGCCCCTGGCCGGGCCGGCCCGCGGTGGCAGGGCCCGGACGCGGCCGCCGTCAGCCCATCGCCTCCAGCGGCTTGCCCTTGGTCTCCTTGACGAAGAGCAGTACGAAGGGGATGGAGAGCGTCGCGAAGCAGGCGTAGATGATGTACGTGGCCGACAGGTTCCAGTCCGACAGGCTCGGAAAGCTCGCCGTGATCGCCCAGTTGGCGATCCACTGCGCGGACGCCGCGACGCCGAGGGCCGCCGCCCGGATCCGGTTGGGGAACATCTCGCCGAGCAGCACCCAGACGACGACACCCCAGGACAGGGCGAAGAAGAGCACGAACACATGGGCGGCGACCAGGGCCACCACGCCCTCGGTGTTCGGGAGTTTGCCGTCGACCAGGGGCGCGGAGAAGGCCCACGCCTCGAACGCCAGCGCGACCGCCATTCCGGCGGAGCCGATCAGCGCCAGCGGGCGGCGGCCGATCCGGTCGACGAAGACCATCGCGATGACCGTACCGATGATGTTCACGATGGACGTGGTGAAGGAGTAGAGGAAGGAGCTGGTGGGGTCGATACCGACCGACTGCCAGAGCGTCGTGGAGTAGTAGAACACCACATTGATGCCGACGAGCTGCTGGAAGACGGAGAGCCCGATACCGACCCAGACGATCGCCAGGAAGCCGAACCGGCTGCCGAGCAGGTCCCGGAAGGTCGACTTGTGCTCCCGCCGCATCGCCGTCTCGATCTCGGCGACCCTGCGGTCGAGGTCGGTGTGCTCGCCCTCGACCTCCACGAGCACCTTCTTCGCCTGCTCGCGCTTGCCCGCCGACAGCAGATAGCGGGGCGATTCGGGGATGACGAAGGAGAGCAGCCCGTACAGCACGGCGGGCACCACCATCACACCGAGCATCCACTGCCAGGCCTCCAGCCCGCCGATCTCGCCGCGCTGCTCGCCGTCGGCGAGCTGGAGGATGCCGAAGTTCACCAGCTGGGAGACGGCGATACCGATGACGATCGCCGCCTGCTGGAAGGAGGCCAGCCGGCCCCGGTAGGCGGGCGGGGAGACCTCGGCGATGTACGCCGGACCGATCACGGAGGCCATACCGATCGCGAATCCGCCGATGATGCGCCACATCGCCAGGTCCCAGAGGGCGAACGGGAGGGCCGAACCGATCGCGCTGGCGGTGAACAGGACGGAGGCGATCCGCATACAGGCGATCCGGCCGATGCGGTCGGCGATCCGGCCCGCGGTGGCGGCGCCGATCGCACAGCCGATCAGGGCGATCGCGATGACCTGCGCGAGTTCGGCGGACCCGATGTCGTAGCGGTCGCGGATGGCCTCGACGGCGCCGTTGATGACCGAGCTGTCGTAGCCGAAGAGAAAGCCGCCCATGGCGGCCGCCGCGGTGATGAAGACGACATGGCCGAGATGTTCGGCATGGTCGGGAGAGGACCCCGGCGGGGGCGGTGACTGCGCGGTGCTGGACACGTCTACTCCTGGGGCCGACTCCGGTGGGAGCCCTTCAAGTGGCGCACACCTCGCGTCCGCCCACCACTTGAGCTGCTGCTTCAGTGTTCAGCGGCGGCCACGGCGGACGGCCGGGCCGCCGGAGGGCTGGTTGCTTCCGCAGCCCGCGCCTACCCGGACGGCCCCGCCGCACGCCCCCGTACGGCGGCACCCCGGCACGACAAGCACGACAGCACCCGCACGCCCGCGTACGGCGGCACTCCCCCGCGGGACGGCCTACCGCAGCCGCTGGCTGACCACCTTCGAGACCCCGTCGCCCTGCATGGAGACCCCGTAGAGCGCGTCCGCGACCTCCATCGTGCGCTTCTGGTGGGTGATCACGATCAGCTGGGAGGACTCCTGGAGCTCCTGCATGATCCGGATCAGCCGCTGGAGGTTGGTGTCGTCGAGCGCCGCCTCCACCTCGTCCATGACATAGAAGGGGCTGGGCCGGGCCTTGAAGATGGCGACCAGCATCGCGACCGCGGTCAGGGAGCGTTCCCCGCCGGAGAGCAGGGAGAGCCGCTTCACCTTCTTCCCCGGGGGCCGGGCCTCCACGTCCACCCCGGTGGTGAGCATGTTCTCCGGGTCGGTCAGCACCAGCCGTCCCTCCCCGCCGGGGAAGAGCCGCGAGAACACGCCCTCGAACTCCCGGGCGGTGTCCCGGTACGCCTCGGTGAACACCTGCTCGACCCGCTCGTCGACCTCCCTGACCACCGCCAGCAGATCCGTCCGGGTCTTCTTCAGGTCCTCCAGTTGTTCGGAGAGGAACTGGTGCCGCTCCTCCAGCGCCGCGAACTCCTCCAGCGCCAGCGGGTTCACCTTGCCCAGTTGCTGGTACGCCCGCTCCGCGGCCTTCAGCCGCTTCTCCTGACCGGCCCGGTCGAAGGCCCGGGGCAGGTTACGGGGGTGCTCCGGGTCCTCCGGCAGCTCCTCGCCCTCGGCGGGCGGGGACGGCGGTACGGGCTGGTCGGGGCCGTACTCCGCGACCAGGGCCGCGGGCTCCACGCCCAGCTCCTCCAGCGCCCGGGTCTCCAGCTGTTCGATCCGCAGGCGCTTCTCGGCGCCGAGGACCTCGCCCCGGTGCACCGAGTCCGTCAGCCGGTCCAGGGCGCTCTTCAGCTCGCGGCCCCGGGAGCGGGCCCGGCCCAGTCCGGCCTCCCGCTCGGTCCGGGCGCCCTCGGCGGCGGTCCGTTCCTCCGCGGCCCGCCCCACGGACACCTCGACATGCGCCAGCAGGCTCCGGGCCCCGGCGGCCACCGCGGTGGCGACCGCGGCCTCGTGGCGGAGCCGCTCCCGCAGCCGGTCCGCCCGCAGCCGCGCCTCGCGCTCGGCGCGCGCCCCCCGGTCCAGCGCGTCGGCCCGGCCGGCCAGTGCCTTCACCCGCTCCTCGTGGGTGCGGACCTGGAGCCGGGCCTCCATCTCGGTCTGCCGGGCGTTGGCCCCGTCGGCGGCGAGCCGGTCCCGTACCTGGGTGTCGGGCTCCTCGTCCTCCGTACCGCCGGATGCCGCCTCCTGAGTGGCCGCCAGTGTCCCGGCGAGTTCCGCCGCCTCGGTACGGGCCTGCTCCAGCGACTCGCGGGCCCGGGCGACGGCCGCTTCGGTGCGCTCGGCCTCACCGGCGGCGGCCCCGGCCCGGCCCGCGAGCCCGCCGAGCCGCCCGGAGAGGGCGGACTTCTCCCGTTCGGCGGCCCGGCGCCGCTCCCCCGCCTCCTCCGCCAGCCCGGCGCAGGCGGTACGCCGTTCGGCGGCCCGCGCCCGGTCCGCGGCGAGTTCGGCGCAGCGCACGTCCAGTGCGGCGAGGGCGGCGGTGGCCTCGTCGACGGAGGCCCTGACCTCCAGCAGGCTGGGTGCCCCGGCGGAGCCCCCGTGGGCGAAGTGCGCGCCCAGGACATCGCCCTCGGCGGTCACCGCGGTCAGCCCGGGGCGGGCGTAGACCAGCTCCTCGGCCTCCTCCAGGGTGCCGACGACGACCATGTTCCGGACGAGTCTGCGGACGGCGGGCATCAGTTCGGCGGGGCCGCGCACCAGGTCGGTGACGTACGGCGGGCCTCCGGCGGGGCGGTCCGGCACGGCCGCCGGATCCTCCGGGGCGTCGCCGAGCAGTATCGCCGCCCGGCCCGCGTCGGACTTCCGCAGCAGTTTCAGGGCTTCGGCGGCGGTCGCGGGGCCCGCGACGGCGACGGCGTCGGCGGCCGCGCCGAGGGCCGCGGCGACCGCGACCTCGTAGCCGGGGGCGGGTGTGAGCAGGTCGGATGCCGGTCCCAGCAGCCCGGTCAGCTGCTCCCGGGCGGCGAGCAGCGCCCCGGTGCCGTCCTTGCGGCGCAGCCCGAGCGCGAGGGCGTCGCGGCGGGCGGCGACGGCGGCGCGCTCCCGTTCGGCGGCGGCCTCGGCTTCCCGGGCGGCGGTGAGCGCGTCCTCGGCCGCCGTGAGTTCGCGGCGGGCGGCTTCGTGGTGGCCGCCGAGTTCGGTGTCGTCCGCGTCGAGTCCGTCGGCCTCCGCCTGGAGCTCCTCGTACGACTCCCGGGCGGCGGCGGCCCGCTCCCGGGCCTCGTCGCGGGCGGCGGCCAGCCGTTCGATCTCTGCCTGGGCGGCGGCGGCCCGGCCCTGCGCGGCGGTTACCTGGGCACCGAGGCGGGCCAGCCGCTCCCGGCGGTCGGCGATCGCCCGGGCCACGTCCTTGAGGCGGCGTTCCTCGGCGGTCCACTGCCGCTCCAGTTCGGCGCGGTGCTCGACGGTGTCCTCCAGGGCCCGTTCGGCCGCCTCCAGCGCCGCCTCCAGTTCGGCTTCCTGCTCCCGGATCCGGGCGGCCTCCCGCTCCATCTCCTGGGGGTCCCGGCCGCGGCGTTCCTCCGCGGGCCGGTCGGTGGCGCTGCGGATCCGTGCGTCGGCGAGGGAGACCGTGCCGCGGACGCGTTCGGCGAGCCGGGAGAGGTCGTTCCAGGTCTGCCGGGCGCGCTCCAGCCGGGGTGCCAGCCGGCGGACCTCGTCCTCCAGGGCGGCTTCCCGGGCCAGGGCTTCCTTCAGCTCCCGCTCGGTGTTCTCCTTGCGCTGTTTCAGCGCGGCCTCGTCGGCGATCTCGGAGCGCAGCGCCTCCCGGAGCCGGACCAGGTCGTCGGCGAGCAGCCGCAGCCGGGCGTCCCGGAGATCGGCCTGGATGACGGCGGCCCGGCGGGCGACCGCGGCCTGCCGGCCGAGGGGTTTGAGCTGCCGCCGCAGTTCGTCGGTGAGGTCCTGGATCCGGGCGAGGTTGGCCCGCATGGCATCCAGTTTCCGCAGCGCCTTCTCCTTGCGCTTGCGGTGCTTCAGCACTCCGGCGGCCTCTTCGATAAAGGCCCGGCGGCCCATCGGGTCGGCGTGCAGCACCGAGTCGAGCTGCCCCTGCCCGACGATGACGTGCATTTCGCGGCCGATACCGGAGTCGGAGAGCAGTTCCTGGATGTCGAGGAGCCGGCAGGTGTCGCCGTTGAGCTGGTATTCGCTGCCGCCGTTGCGGAACATGATCCGCGTAATGGTGACCTCGGCGTACTCGATCGGGAGGGCGCCGTCGGAATTGTCGATGGTCAGGGACACCTCGGCCCGGCCGAGCGGGGGCCGGCCGGTGGTGCCGGCGAAGATGACGTCTTCCATCTTCCCGCCGCGCAGGGATTTGGCGCCCTGCTCCCCCATGACCCAGGAGAGGGCGTCCACCACATTGGATTTGCCGGAGCCGTTGGGGCCCACGACACAGGTGATACCGGGCTCGAACCGCAGGGTGGTGGCCGAGGCGAAGGATTTGAACCCGCGCAGGGTCATGGCCTTGAGGTGCACGCAGCCGGACTCTACCTTTCGTACCGCCCGGGAGACCTCCGGCTACCCGTGGTTCTCCTGCGGTTTCACCGTAGGGGGCGCAGGGCACACAGTGGGTAAGGAGCAGAAGGGGCCGACGGGTGTGCGGGATCCGGCGGCCGGCGGGGGACAGCAGGGGGTGGACGGCGGGGGCAGCGGACAGGAATCACCGCGAACGGCGAATCACCGCGGACGACAGAGGGCAGAAAAGAGAGAAAGAAAGAAGGGACGCCGAGGCGTCCCTTGCATATCTTTTCTGCGCGAGTATCTCCGGCGGATTGCCGTGCTCAGGTGAGCGCGGGCTCCGCCTGCGGTACGTCGATGTCGATGCTGGTGAGCAGCGAATCTCCCGGGTGGTGAGCAACGGCAGCGTTCAGCGCGTCGTTCTCGGTCTGGATCCGTGCGAGCTCGGATTCCAGGTCCTGGACACGCTGCTGAAGCCGTCGCATCTCGGCGAGGAGTCGCGGGTCGGAACCGCCGACGTAACCGAGAAGCGCCTTTGCCATGATGGATGGTCCTCCACACTGAGTGACCGACCGATGCGGTGTGGGTCGTGGGATTCGCACCCGCTGGTGCTCGGCAGCGGCGGTGACTGCTCTGATCTCGCTGCAGTTCCTACTGCCGGACAGTCGGGGTGCGCGGGGCTTCCAGAGTCTCACCAAAAAGTTTGACGGTCAACACGATCACGCCCCTCTGGCGCGGCCCGACCGGTGCGCGTCCGGCCGCTCACGGGGCGGCACCGGCGGCCTTCCGGGGCCCGGGGGCATGGAGATCATCCGTGTCTGCGGCAGCCTGGCACGAAGCACCGTTATTGGCAACCACCTGGTGGTTTCCGTCCCGGGCGGGCATCGGGGGCACCGGCGGGCATCCGCCGTGCGGGTGGCCGGAGCGGGGGCGGCGTGGTGTCCGTCAGCGGATGGCGAATCCGTCGTAACCGCCGCGCGGAGTGTCCCAGATCTCAGTCACACCGTCGACGCGCCCGGGTGTGTCGCCGGAGCGAAGCCACTCCAGCAAACGGTGGCAATTCTCACGCGACCCTTCCGCCACAATCTGGACCCTGCCGTCGTCGAGGTTGAGGGCGAACCCGGTGAGCCCGCCGATTTCCAGAGCGTTTGCCCTGGTGAACCAGCGAAAGCCCACTCCCTGTACTCGCCCGCGCACCCAGGCGGTCAACCGTGCGGCATCGTTCATGGCGTCACCGTAAACCCCCGATTGCTCACGGAGCACTTCCGTCCCAGGACTCATGGCGTACAGTCCCCTCGCAACGAACGTCACCCGTTCGGGCGAGCCTGTTTCCGGTTTTGCCCGGATGGGGTCCGGTAAGCGATCTGTTCGGCGCACTCCGGGCTCCACGGCAAGAGGAAGGCACAGCCAAGATGGGACGTCATCGAAGCACGGGCAAACGACGGGGTGCACCCCTGCGGACCGGGCTGCTGGGCGCTTCCGCCGCGGTGGCCATGGGTGCGGTGGCCGTCGCGTCCGGGCTGCTGCCGGGCGGCGACACCTTCGTCACCGGCGGCGACAGCGCACCCGGCGGCGAGATCCGCACCGAGGGCCGGGCCACGCTGAACACCCAGGGCGACAACGGCGCCCTGCCGACGACGGAGGCCCCGGGCACCACCGCAGGCCCCACCGCCCCGCACCTTCCCTCGGCCTCCCCGACCGGCACCCCCGCCGCGAAGACACCGTCCGCCACCCCCTCGGCGAAGAAGACCGGCCCGGCGGCCGGAAAGACGGCGGAACAGCGGAAGTCCGTGCCCGTGCCCCGCGCCCAGCAGCCGGGGACCACCGCCCCGGAGCGGTCGGAGACCCCCGCCACCAAGAGCCCGGAGGCCCCTCGTAAGTCCAGCACCTCCTCCTCGCGGGAGGCCGCGATGGAGGCGGAGGTGCTGGAGCTGGTGAACAAGGAGCGCGCGAAGGTCGGCTGCAGCCCGCTGCGGTACGACGCGGCGCTCGCCCGGCTCGCCGGGAACTTCAGCTCCGATATGGCGGCCCGCGGCTTCTTCGACCACACCGACCCGGACGGCGACTCCCCCTGGGACCGCGCCAAGCAGGCCGGGGTGAAGAACCTGGCCGCCGAGAACATCGCCCGGGGCCAGGCGGACGCGGCCGCGGTGATGGAAGCCTGGATGAACAGCGACGGGCACCGCGCGAACATCCTCAACTGCGACTACAAAACCCTCGGCGTCGGAGTCCAGCTGGGCGCCGGCGGCCCCTGGTGGACCCAGAACTTCGGCTACTGACCCCCTTCCGGTGCGGCCCGCGGGCCGCACCGGTGCGGGGCCGGGCGGTCCCGGCACCCGCGGTCTGCGCGCCCCCGGTCCCGGACCCGGCACCTGCCGCGCGCCCCCGGCCCCGGCCCGTAACGTCTCCGCAGGTACGGCCCCGGCGCACGCGGCGCCGGGCGGAACCGGCTCAGGCGGCCCGCGGCGGACGCTGGCAGCGCGGGCAGAAGTAGCTGGACCGGTTCATCCACGGGCGGCGGCGGATCGGCGCCCCGCAGCGCCGGCAGGGCTCCTCCTCCCGCCCGTACGCGTCCAGCGACCGGTCGAAGTAGCCGGATTCGCCGTTGACATTGACGTACAGGCTGTCGAAGCTGGTGCCGCCCTCGGCCAGGGCCGCCGTCATCACGTCCCGCACATGGCCCAGCAGTTCGGCCGCCCGGGTCCGGGGCAGGGTCGCCGTGGGCCGGTCGTAGTGGAGCCTCGCCCGCCACAACGCCTCGTCGGCGTAGATATTGCCCACCCCGCTGATCAGCGACTGGTCCAGCAGCGCCCGCTTGACCGTGGTGCGCCGCAGCCGCAGCGCGGTGAGGAAGGCGGCCTCGTCGAAGGCCGCGTCGAGCGGGTCGCGGGCGATGTGCGCGATGGTCCCGGGCAGCCCTTCGGGGGTGTCGTCGTGCACCGAGAGTCCGCCGAAGGTGCGCTGGTCGACGAAGCGCAGCTCGGTCCCGATGGCGTCGTCGAAGCGGACCCGGATCCGCAGATGCCGTTCGTCGGGGGTGCCCTCGGGCTGGACCAGCAGCTGGCCGCTCATCCCGAGGTGCCCGAGCAGGGAGGTGCCGGTGCCGCCCAGCGGGAACCAGAGGTATTTGCCGCGGCGGCAGGCCGGGCCGAGGCTCTGCCCGGTCAGCCGGGCCGTGAAGTCCACGGCCCCGGCCGGGTGGCGGCGCACGGCGCGCGGGTGCAGCACCTGGGCCTCGGCGACCGTCCGCCCGGTGACCCAGCGGAGAAGTCCGCGGCGTACGACTTCGACCTCGGGCAGTTCGGGCACGGATGTCCTCCGGATACGCTCTTGCCGACGCCCGCAGGGTACCTCCGAACGGGCGGTGGACGGCACCGAGCCCCCAACCGGACGGTGCCGGGTGGGGGCTCGACGTGCGATGACGCGGGGCGGACCGGGGCTCAGCCCTGGGCCGGTCCCGCTTCGACAGCTTCGCCGGACGCTTCGGCGGGGCCGGCGACGGCTTCCGCTTCCACGCCCTTGCGGGCTTCGGCAGCACGGGCGTCGGCGGCGGCGCGAATCTCCCGCCAGGCCGACTCGGCGGCCTGCTGCTCCGCTTCCTTCTTACTGCGGCCGGTGCCGGTGCCGTACGAGACACCACCGACGCGGGCGGCAGCGGTGAAGGTCTTCTCGTGGTCCGGGCCCGTCTCCGTGACGAGGTACTCCGGAACCCCGAGGCCCTCGGCGGCGGTCAGCTCCTGGAGACTGGTCTTCCAGTCGAGGCCGGCGCCCAGGTTGGACGACTTCTCGATCAGCGGATCGAAGAGCCGGTGCACCAGTTCGGAGGCGGCGTCGAGCCCCCGGTCGAGATAGACCGCGCCGATCACCGCTTCGAGGGTGTCGGCGAGGATGGACGCCTTGTCCCGGCCGCCCGTGCCCTCTTCGCCCCGGCCGAGCCGGATGAAGGAGCCCAGGTCGAGCCCGCGGCCCACACCGGCCAGTGCCCGGGAGTTGACGACGGCGGCCCGCAGCTTGGCGAGCTGCCCCTCGGGCAGATCGGGGTGGCTGCGGTACAGGGTGTCGGTGACCACCAGGCCGAGGACGGAGTCCCCGAGGAACTCCAGCCGCTCGTTGGTGGGCAGCCCGCCGTTCTCGTAGGCGTACGAGCGGTGGGTCAGCGCACGCACCAGAAGGGCGGACTCGACCTGATAGCCGAGCCGCCCTTCCAGAAGCGTGTGGGACGAGGCTGCGTTGACTGCGTCGGCGTTGTCCGCCGGCTTTCCGTCACCGGCGTTGGACAGCTCTGACATCAGGCCTCTCACCAGCCGCTCAGACCGCGAGGACCTGGCGCTTGTTGTAGGTGCCACAGCTCGGGCACGCGATGTGCTGCTGCTTGGGCTCCTGGCAACGCTCACACGAAACCAGGGTGGGGACCGCAGCCTTCCACTGCGACCGGCGGTGGCGCGTGTTGCTGCGCGACATCTTCCGCTTCGGAACAGCCACGGCTACTTCTCCTGCTTCTCGTCGACGCCGTCGGCGCCGCCCATGTTGTCCTTCTCGCCGTCCCTCATGGTGCCGGCGAGTCCTTGCAGTGCCGCCCAACGAATGTCGACGGCGTCGTGGTGGTGGTCCGGGTCGTCGTCGAGCCGGATTCCGCACTGGGTGCAGAGTCCGGCACAGTCCTCCCGGCACACCGGCTGCATCGGCAGTGCGAGCACCACCGCGTCACGCAGCACGGGCTCAAGGTCGAACAGGCCGTCCTTGAGAAAGGCGACGTCCTCGTCCTCGGCATCGTCGGCGGGCTCCGCGGCACGGCCGCGGATCCGTTCGTCGTTGTCGGGGTACGTGAACATCTCCTGGAAGTCCGCGGCGACATCGAGGCGCAGCGGCTCCAGACACCTTACGCACTCCCCCTCGGCCGACGCACGGGCGGTGCCCGTGACGAGCACCCCTTCCATGACGGACTCCAGACGGAGGTCGAGGTCGACGGAGGCGCCCTCGGGCACTCCGACGACGTCCTCGATGCCCAGGTCCTTGGGTGCCGGCACGGTCCGGGAGATCCGCTGGAGCGCACCGGGACGCCGGCCCAGCTCGTGCGTGTCGAACACGAGGGGGTTGCGGTGGTCGAGGCGGGCGTTCAGGGCTCTTCCTGCTTTCGGATCGTGCCGACGCACCGGGCTGGCGCTTCGGGGGGAGGGGCTGCCGTCCCCTGCGACGGGGGAAGCGGGCAGCCGGGATCGCGAACGAGGCGCGACCGAAGAGCCAGGATACTGGACCGGACGCCGTCGGCCCAATCCGGCCCCGAAGGTCCGGTCCGGGTACGGCTCCGCGGACCTGCCGCCACCCCGTCTCCGGCCCGCCGCGGCAGGGCCCGGGGCGGTCGCGGTCCGGGCCGGGAAGGCCGGTACGGCCCCGGCGGACGAGGGTTCAGCGGCTCCCCGGGCCCTCCGGCAGCGGCGGGGCCGGGGGTACGGGCGGTACCGGCGGGAAGCCGGCCCACGGGGCGGCACCGGCCGACTCGGCGAGACCGGCCAGATACTCGGCGTCACTGGTGGCGTGCTCCGGCCGCGGGCCCGGGAAGCCGGGCTCCCCGGGGGCACCGGCCGTCTCGTTCGCGGCGCTCTCGCCGGTCCGGCCGCTGAGGGTGGTCCGGCCCCGGCCGACCGCCTCCAGGGTCCGGCTCAGCACCTCCTCCAGCGCGCCGAGGGTGGCGTCCGCGTAGGCTCCGGCGCCGCCGGGCGGCAGCGGGGTCCCGTACGCCGCGGCCATCGGGTGCGCCCCGTCCACCGGGTCCGCGGGGTCCACGGGGTTCAGCGGGTCCGCCGGGCCGGGCGGCCGGACGGCCAGCTCCTCCCGGCCCCGGCCGACGGAGCCGACGGTGCGGGTGAGCAGCACCTCGAAGTTGGCCAGCTTGGCGTCGACGTACTCGTCGGCCTCGGCGCGGATCTCCGCGGCGGCGCGGCGTGCCTCGCCGAGGATGCGGTCGGCCTCCGCCCGGGCGTCCAGGACGGCCGGGCTGCCCGCGACCAGCGCGGCCCGGTCGGCGCGGGCGTCCTCGACGATGCGCCGGGCCTCCTCACGGGCTCCGGCGACCAGCCGCTCACGCTCGCCGACCAGCTCCCGCGCCCGGTCCAGGGAGCCGGGCAGCGCGGCCCGGGCCTCGTCGAGCAGGGCGAGCAGCCCGGCCCGGTTGACCACGCACGACGCCGACATGGGCAGCGGCCGGGCGGCGGTCACGGCCGCGGTGATCTCGTCGAGCTTCTTCTGCACGTCCACCGTGGTCCGCCGCTTTCTGCGCGTGCCGTGCGCGCTGGTCCGAGACTGGCGCAGACGACTGTACGGGCCGCGGGCGGCGGCGCGCGGTCACTTCTCGGCGAGACGGCGGCGCAGGGCCTCCTGGACCGGCGGCGGCAGCAGATGGGAGACGTCCCCGCCCCAGGCCGCGACCTCCTTGACCAGGCTGGAGGAGAGGAAGCTGTAGGTGGGGTTGGTGGGGACGAACAGGGTTTCGACGCCCGAGAGGCCGTTGTTCATCTGGGCCATCTGGAGTTCGTAGTCGAAGTCGCTGACGGCCCGCAGCCCCTTCACGATGGCGGGGATGTCCCGCTCCTTGCAGAAGTCGACCAGCAGGCCGTGGTGGGATTCGACGACCACATTGCCGTACTCGCCGGTCACCTGGCGGATGAGGTCCATCCGCTCCTCGACGGTGAACAGGCCCTGCTTGGACTTGTTGATCATCACCGCCACATGGACGACGTCGTACAGCTTGGAGGCGCGGGCGATGATGTCGAGGTGTCCGTTGGTGATGGGGTCGAACGACCCCGGACAGACTGCGCGGCGCACTGGAAGTCCCTCGCTCTCCGGTCCGGTCATGAAGCGTTTTCGCACGTGGATGCCGTGTCAGAGGCAGCGGCGGCGCGACCGTACCAAAACGTTCCCTCGCCGTAGCGGCGGGACCGCAGTGGTTCGAAACCGGCCGGCCAGCGGAAGGTTCCGCCCCTGGTGCTCCGTTCCACGGTGACGAGCGCATCCCCGGCCAGCCACCCCTGAGTGACGAGTGTGAGGAGGATCTCCCGTAGATCACCGTCGGAAACGGCGTACGGGGGGTCGAGGAAGACGGCGTCGTAGGGGGCGGCGGGGGGCGGTCCGGCGGTGATCTGCTCGGCCCGGCCGGTCCGGACCTCGGCGCCCGGCAGCCCGAGGGCGCGGACGTTCTCCCGGACCGTGCGGGCGGCCCGGGCGTCGGCCTCCACCAGCAGCGCATGGGCGGCGCCCCGGGACAGCGCCTCCAGGCCGACCGCGCCGGATCCCGCGTAGAGATCGGCGACCCGGATGCCGTCCAGGGTGCCCAGCAGGGCCTGCCAGGTGGAGAAGAGTCCTTCGCGCGCCCGGTCGGAGGTCGGGCGGGTGCCGGTGCCGGGGGGTACGGCGAGGCGGCGTCCGCCGGCCGTGCCGGCGATCACGCGGGTCATCTCGGTCCTCGGAGTCGGGGTGGGGCGGTGGGTCGTGGGCGGGCGGCCGCGGGTGCGGCCGTCGTGATCAGTCTCTCAGCTCGGCGGCCGGATGCACGCGGCCGGACCGGCGGGCCCGCCGGTCGGGCGCGGCACCGGGGTCGGCCGGGCAGTCGGGCGGCTGGGCGGGCGCGGCACCGGCACCGGCACCGGGGTCGGGGCCCTGCGGGTGCGGGCCCGGCCCCGGGCCGGCGTCAGCCCTTGTCCAGGTACTGCTCGCGCTCGTCGTCCAGCAGGGCGTCGAGCGCGGTCCGCAGTTCCGGGAGGCCCTCCAGGCCGGGGTCGGCGGCGACCACGGCCACGGCCTCCTCCCGGGCGGCCGCGATGATCTCCTCGTCGTCGATGACGGCGAGCATCCGCAGCGAGGACCGGACACCGGACTGGGCCTGTCCGAGGACATCGCCCTCCCGGCGCTGTTCGAGGTCGATCCGGGAGAGTTCGAAGCCGTCGAGGGTGGCGGCGACGGCTCCGAGCCGGGCCCGGGCCGGGCTCGCCTCCGGCGCCTCGCTGACCAGCAGGCAGAGCCCGGGGGCCGAGCCCCGGCCGACCCGGCCGCGCAGCTGGTGGAGCTGGGAGACGCCGAACCGGTCCGCGTCCATGATCACCATCGCGGTGGCGTTGGGGACGTTCACCCCGACTTCGATCACCGTCGTCGCGACCAGGACGTCCGCATCGCCCGCGGCGAAGCGGCGCATGACCTCGTCCTTGTCGTCCGGGGGCATCCTGCCGTGCAGCACCTCCACCCGGAGCCCGGCCAGCGGACCCGCGGCCAGCTGTGCCGCGACGTCCAGGACGGCGAGCGGGGGCCGTTTGTCACCCGCGGCGGCGGCTCCCGCGTCCTCGGCCGGATCCTCCGGGCCTGGGTCCCCGCCGGCCGGATCCGCGGTGCCGCTCCCGGACCGCTTCTTCGCGGGCTTCTCGTCGGTCTCGTCGCCGATCCGGGGGCAGACCACATACGCCTGGTGGCCCTTGCCGACCTCCTCGCGGACCCGTTCCCAGGCGCGGGCCAGGAAGTGCGGTTTGTCCAGGGCGGGCACCACATGGCTGGCGATCGGGGAGCGCCCGGCCGGCAGCTGGTCGAGGACGGAGGTCTCCAGATCGCCGAAGACGGTCATGGCGACCGTCCGCGGGATGGGGGTGGCCGTCATGACCAGCAGATGCGGCGGCTGCTTCCCCTTGGAGCGCAACGCGTCCCGCTGTTCGACCCCGAAACGGTGCTGTTCGTCGACGACGACCAGCCCGAGATCGTGGAACTGCACCTTGTCCTCGATCAGGGCGTGCGTCCCGATGACGATCCCGGCCTCGCCGGTGACCAGGTCCAGCAGGGCGTGGCGGCGGGCCGCCGCGCCCATCGAGCCGGTGAGCAGGACGACCTTGGTGGCGTGCTCGGCGCCGCCCAGCATGCCGCCTTCGGCGAGTTCGCCCATCATCTCGACGACGGAGCGGTGGTGCTGCTGGGCCAGGACCTCGGTGGGGGCGAGCATGGCCGCCTGGCCGCCCGCGTCGACGACGGCGAGCATCGCCCGCAGCGCGACCAGGGTCTTGCCGGAGCCGACCTCGCCCTGGAGCAGCCGGTGCATCGGGTGCTCGGTGGCCAGGTCACCGAAGATCTCCGCGGTGACGTTCCGCTGGCCGTCGGTGAGGGTGAACGGCAGCCGGGCGTCGAAAGCGGCCAGCAGCCCGTCGGGCGCGGGTCTGCGGGCGACCGCGGGCAGCTGGGCGTCGGCGTACCGGCGGCGGGCCAGGGCGACCTGGAGGACGAACGCCTCGTCCCACTTCAGCCGTTCCCTGGCGTCGGCGATATCGGCCCTGGTCCGCGGCCGGTGGACCTTGAGCAGGGCCTCGGGCAGCGGGACGAAGCCCCGGCCCTCGCGGAGCGCGGGCGGCAGCGGGTCGACGGCCTCCCGGGCTCTCGGCAGCACCGCGTCCACCGCCTTGGCGATCTTCCAGGACTCCATGCCCTTGCAGGCGGGGTAGATGGGGATGAGGGCACCGGCCCAGGACTCGGCGGCGGAGCCGGCCCCGGCGTCCTCCGCGCCGCCGTCCGTACCACCGCCCGGACCGCCGATGCCGGTACCGCCTTCGCCGCCGCCGTCGAGCTTGGCGTAGCTCGGATGCGCGAGCTGGAGCTTGCGGTTGAAGACGGACACCTTCCCGGCGAACATGGCGCGGCTGCCGGGCGGCAGCTCGGACTGCGGCTTGTGCACACCGCGGCCGAAGAAGACGAGCTGGAGCCGGCCGCTGCCGTCCGTGATGGTCAGCTCCAGCCGTTTGCCCCGGCCGCCGTTGAAGGTGTGCACCCGGGAGTCCGCGACCTGGGCGACCACCGTGACGTCCTCGTCCAGCGGCAGCTCGGAGAGCCGGGTCAGCTGGCCCCGCTCCTCGTACCGCCGCGGATAGTGGTGCAGCAGGTCTCCGACGGTGTGCAGGCCGAGCTGCTCGCCGAGCACCTTCGCGGTGGCGGGGCCCAGCGTCTTCTTGAGGGGTTCACTCAGGACGGACACGGCATCCATTGCACACCACGCCACCGACAAACGGGGTGTCCGCCCGCGCCGGAGCCGTCACTCCACCCCGGTGAGCGCCGCGCCGGAGCCGTCACTCCAGCCCGATGAGCGCCGCGCCGGAGCCGTCACTCCACCCCGGTGAGCCCCGCGTCCGGGCCGTCACTCCACCCCGGTGAGCCCCGCGTCCGGGCCGTCACTCCACCCCGATGAGCAGGGGGCTCGCGCCGTGGCCGCTCTCGTAGACCACCGTGTCCACGGCCAGATGCGCCTCCCTGACGTGCCGCTCCAGCGCGGCGGCGGTGCCGGGGCCGTCGGGCAGGCCGGCCGAGAGGACCAGGGTGACCAGTTCGCCGCCGGACGCCAGCATCCGGTCCAGGACGGCGACCGCGGTGGCGGTGAGGTCGGTGCCGATGACGGCGACATCGCCGTCGATCAGCCCCAGGACGTCCCCGGCCTGGCAGACTCCCGCGCTGGTCCACGAGCGGTGCTCGGCGACCGCGAGTTCGGCGTAGCGGGTGGCCCCGGCCGCCGCCGTCATGGCGACGACGTCCTCGTCGAAGCGGCGGGCGGGCTCGTGCACCGCGAGGGCGGCGATGCCCTGGACGGCGGCGCGGGTGGGGATCAGCGCGACCCGTACGCCTTCGGTACGGGCCTGCTCGGCGGCGGCGGCCGCGGTGTGCCGCAGCTCCGCGGAGTTCGGCAGGAGGACCACCTCGCGGGCGTGGGCCCGGCGGATGGCGTCCACCAGCTCGCCGCTCGCGGGCGGCTCCCCGGGGCGGGCCAGCACGGTCGTCGCGCCCGCCTCGGCGCAGAGCCCGGCGAGCCCCTCGCCGGGGACGACCACCACGACGGCCCGCTGGGCCTGCTCGGGGACGGGGGCGGCGGCCCCGGTGAGATGGGTGATCCGGATCCGGTGCGGGCGGCCCGCCTCCACGCCCGCCTCCACGGCGGCGCCCGCGTCGTCGGCGTGGACGTGCACGTTCCACAGTCCGTCGCCGCCGACCACCACCAGGGACTCCCCCAGGGCGTCGAGCCGGGCCCGCAGCCGGGCGACCGCCGGGTCGTCGGCCTCCAGCAGGTAGATCACCTCGAAGGCGGGGCCGTCGCCGCCGCACGGCGCGGCGGCGTCCGCCGCGGCGGGCGCCGGGACGGAGACGGCGATCCGGGCGGGTACCGCGGGTGCCTCCCCGGTGACGGCGGCCACCAGGGCCCGCAGTACCGCGAGGAGTCCCATGCCCCCGGCGTCGACGACCCCGGCGCGGGCCAGGACGTCGAGCCGGGCGGGGGTGGTGGCCAGGGCCTCCCGGGCGGCCTCGTAGGCGCCCCGGGCGGCCGCGGCGTCGCCGGGCCCGGCGGCCTCCGCGCCGGCGGCGGCCGCGTCGGCGACGGTCAGGACCGTGCCTTCGACGGGGTGGGCCACGGCCTCCCGGGCCAGTACGGCGGCCCGGTCCAGGGCCGCGGCGAGCCCGCCGCCGTCCGCGATGCGCTCGGCAATACCGCGCAGGAGCTGCGCGAGGATCGTGCCGGAGTTCCCGCGGGCGCCCAGCAGGGCCCCGTGCGCCATGGCCCGGATCACCGCGGAGGTCTCCGGCTCCCCGGCTCCCCCGGGGTCCGCCTCATGGGCCGCGAAGACCGCTTCCACGGCCGTGGCGGCGGATTCGGCGGTCAGATAGAGATTGGTGCCGGTGTCACCGTCCGCGACCGGGTAGACGTTGATCGCGTCGATCTCCTCGCGCTCCCGGCCCAGCGCCTCCAGCGCCGCCGCGCACCAGACCCGTACCGCTGCGGCGTCGAGTTTCTGCGGCACCTGGGGTCCTCCTCGGTCCATGCGTGGGCGGCGTCGCACCGCAGGGTAGTCGCCGGACCGGGCGCCCGGACCCCGCCGGGAGGCGGGCCGGGGCAGGCGGGAGCCGTGGTAGTTTCGTGGAGAGGGCGGAGCCGTTGTATGCTGCTCCGGTTGCCTGATGAAAATCAGGCCGTCCATCCCCCGGCAAAGCCACCGAGTCAGTTACTGATTTCCGGCGCGCCGGATTTCACTGTACGTGCATCTGAAGTCTTTGGAGTGACCCGTGGCTGCCAACTGCGACGTCTGCGGCAAGGGGCCGGGCTTCGGCAACAACATCTCCCACTCGCACCGCCGTACGTCTCGTCGCTGGAACCCGAACATCCAGCGCGTGCGTGCCGTGGTCGGTCGGACGCCGAAGCGGCTCAACGTCTGCACCTCGTGCATCAAGGCCGGCAAGGTCTCGCGCTAACGCGGATGCCCCGTCGCTAGCGCAGCCCCTCCCGGTTGCCTGACCAGGCGGCTCACCTTTCGAGGTGGGCCGCCTGGTCTTTTTGCTGCCCTGTTCCTTCTGCTGCCGGGGGCCTTCTGCCGTCGTACGGCGGCGGGGGCCGTCCCGGTCCGGCCCCCGCCCCGGCCGGTCAGCGTGCCCCGGTCCCCCGCCACCCGTGGTCGACCGGGCCTATCCCGCCGCCCAGCGGGAAGCCCGCCGCGATCGCGCCGGTGACGTACTCCTTCGCCGCCGCCACCGCCTCCGGCACCGGCAGCCCCCGGGCCAGTCCGGCGGCGATCGCCGAGGCCAGGGTGCAGCCCGTGCCGTGGGTGTGCCGGTTGTCGAGGCGCGGGGCCCGGAACCAGTGCTCGGCGGTGCCGTCGGTGAGCAGGTCCACCGCGTCGCCCGCGAGATGGCCGCCCTTGACGAGCGCCCAGCGCGGTCCGAAGCCGAGGACGGCGTCCGCGGCCCGCCGCAGCCCGCTCTCGTCGTCCACCGCGACCCCGGTGAGCTGTGCCACTTCGTCGAGGTTGGGGGTGGCGACGGTGGCCAGGGGCAGCAGGGACCGGCGTACGGAGTCGAGCGCGGAGTCGGCGAGCAGCGAGTCCCCGTGCTTGGAGACCCCGACCGGGTCGACGACGACGGGCGCGTCCGTGGTCGCGAGCAGCCCGGCGACGGTCTCCACCAGTCCGGCGGAGGCCAGCATGCCGGTCTTCACGGCCTGGACGCCGATATCGTCCACGACGCTGCGGTACTGGGCGCGCACCGCTTCGGCGGGCAGCTCCCAGAAGCCCTGGACGCCGAGGGAGTTCTGCGCGGTGACCGCGGCTATGACGCTCATCCCGTGCACGCCGAGGGCGAGCATGGTCTTCAGGTCGGCCTGGATCCCGGCGCCGCCGCCGGAGTCGGATCCGGCGACCGTGAGCACCCGGGGCGGCGCGAGGGGCACGCGGGGCGCGGCGGGCGGTGTCGTACGGCCTTCCCGGCGCTCTTCGTGAACGGACGGTGTCGTACGGCCTTCCCGGTGCCCTTCGTGGACGGGCGGTGTCATACGCCCTCCCCGAAGTGGTCCCAGCCGCTGCCGCCGTGCCAGGGGATGCCGTCCACGGTGACCTGGGGGGCCGCGGAGGGGTGGAGGACCTCGCCGATGACCTTCCAGCGGGCGGGGAGTTTGGCGTCGGGCGGGAAGGTGGCGACGATGGCGTGGTCCTCTCCCCCGGTGAGCACCCACTGGACCGGGTCGACGCCGACGGCCTGGCCGATGTCGTTCATCTGGCTGGGAATGTCGATGGCGCGGGAGCGCAGGTCGATCCGGACCTTGCTGGCCTCCGCGATATGGCCGAGGTCGGCGATCAGCCCGTCGCTGACGTCGCACATCGCGGTGGCGCCGAGCCCGGCGGCGGCCGGTCCCGCATGGTACGGCGGTTCGGGCCGCCGGTGCGCCTCGACGAAGGCGCGCGGCGAGCGGAAGCCGCGGGAGAGCACCGCGTGGCCCGCGGCGGACCAGCCGAGCCAGCCGGTGTAGGCGACGACGTCCCCGGGGCGGGCGCCGCCGCGGGTGACGGGCTCATGGCCGCGCAGATCGCCCAGCGCGGTGATGGCGAGGGTGATCACCTCGCCGCGTACGACGTCCCCGCCCACCACCGCGGCGCCCGCGACCTGGCATTCGTCCCGGATGCCGTCCATCAGCTCGGTGGCCCAGGTGACGGGGAGGTCGGCGGGGACCACCAGCCCGAGGAGCAGGGAGGTGGGGACGGCTCCCATGGCCGCAATGTCGGCCAGATTCTGTGCGGCGGCCTTGCGGCCGACGTCGTACGCGGTCGACCAGTCCCGGCGGAAGTGCCGGCCCTCCAGCAGGATGTCGGTGCTCGCCACCACCCTGCGGTCGGGGGCGGCTACCACGGCCGCGTCGTCCCCGGGTCCGATACGGACCGCGGGGGTGGAGGTGAGCCGGGAGGTGAGCTCTTTGATCAGGCCGAACTCTCCCAACTCGCCCACAGTGCCCTTCACCCGAGTCTCACCTCTCCGTCGTCCCGCCGGACCACCCGGCCGGGCTGTCGTGCTGTGGTGCCACCGGCCGCGCGCCGCGGCCGGCGCCGTCCGGGCCCTGCCGGTCCGGCCCGGTCGCGGGGCGCCGGGCGGCTCGGTACCGTCAAGGGACACGTCAACGTGCGCTCGTCGCACGCCACACTACGGACGCCGCACGGCGCGCGGGTCTCCCCGTCGCCCGTGGCGACGCGATACCGTGGCGTCCCTTTCTCCCCCCTGGGGTTTCCCCACCCGGGTCGCCGAGCGCGCCGAGGGCACCGTTGACCGGGGAAGCACACCAAGGGCCGCCCTGGAGGTTCCGTGGTACAGGCGTACATCCTGATTCAGACCGAGGTGGGCAAGGCGTCGGCCGTCGCCGAGACCATCGGCAAGATTCCGGGAGTGATGCAGGCCGAGGACGTGACCGGCCCCTATGACGTGATCGTGCGCGCGCAGGCGGACACCGTGGACGAGCTGGGCCGTCTGGTGGTCGCCAAGGTCCAGCAGGTGGAAGGCATCACCCGCACGCTCACCTGCCCGGTCGTCCACCTGTAGGCCCTCTCTTCCGGATCCCGCCGGGCTCGCCCGGTCGAAAGGAAGGACCCGGCCCCCGTCTACGCTTGGCCGGTGACTTCCGCCCGCCGGTCCCGCTCCCACGACCGCCCCCGCTTCCGCGCCGGGGCGCCGTCGCGTCTCGTCCTGTCCGCGGCCGTGCTGCTCGCCGTCGCCGCATGCTCCGCGGACCGGCCCGAGGTCGCCGTCCCCCGCCCTCCGGACGGGGAGCGGGCGCTCTGCGCGGCGCTGGACGGAGAACTGCCCGGAACGGTCGGCGGACAGGACCGTTCCGACCCCGAACCCGCGTCGGAACTGACCGCCGGCTGGGGTGACGCCGCGATCGTACTGCGCTGCGGCGTCCCCCGGCCCGCGGGGATGAGCGATCCGGCGGCGGAGGCCGTGGAGGCCGACGGGGTGAACTGGATGCTGGAGCGGCCCGGCGACGGCGCCGGGGGCACCCGTTTC
The DNA here is from genome assembly GCF_053981115.1 of Streptomyces sp. NPDC003691. NCBI lineage: Bacteria > Bacillati > Actinomycetota > Actinomycetes > Kitasatosporales > Streptomycetaceae > Streptomyces > Streptomyces sp. NPDC003691. The sequence continues at coordinate 69,878 of NZ_JBSFNQ010000021.1, forward strand.
ACCACGACGTACCGCGAGACGTATGTCGAGGTGTCGATGGACGAGCGGTACGCGAACGACGCCACGCCGCTCGCCCAGTTGGCCGACGCGGTCCGGAAGACCGTGCCGGCCACCCTCGAAGTGCCCTGAGAACTGCCCTGAGAACGGCCCGGGGCCACCGCCGCGGCCCCTTCTCCGGGCGGCGGGTCAGCGCAGTCCGGTGCTGCGCCGCAGCGCGGCGCTGATCAGCAGGTCGACCAGCTCCGGGTAGGCCACCCCGGTCTCCTGCCACATCCGCGGGTACATGGAGATGGGGGTGAAGCCGGGCATGGTGTTGATCTCGTTGATGACAAACCGGCCGTCGGTCGTCAGGAAGAAGTCGGCGCGGACCAGGCCCTCGCAGCTGGTGGCCTCGAAGGCCTCGACGGCGAGCCGCCGGACCTCCGCGGTCTCCTCGTCGGTGAGCCGGGCGGGGACCACACCGTCCGCGGAGTCGATGTACTTGGCCTCGAAGTCGTAGAACTGGCCGTCCTGGTCGACGAGGATCTCGGCGGGGACGCTGGCCCGCGGGCCGTCCTCGAACTCCAGCACCCCGCACTCGATCTCACGGCCGCGGACCATCGCCTCGACGATGATCTTCGGGTCGTGGCGGCGGGCCGTCTCGATCGCCGCGTCCAGGCCGTCGGCGGACTCGACCTTGGTGATGCCGATGGACGAACCGGCGCGGGCGGGCTTCACGAAGAGCGGCCAGCCGTGCTCGTCGGCGAGGGCGGTGAGCCGCTTGCGGGCGGCGGCGGGGTCCTGCTCCCAGTCGCGGGGGCGGACGACCTCGTACGGTCCGACGGGGAGCCCGTAGGAGACGAGGACCCGCTTCATGTACTCCTTGTCCTGGCCGACCGCGGAGGCCAGCACGCCGGAGCCGACGTACGGCACTCCGGCCAGCTCCAGCAGGCCCTGGATGGTGCCGTCCTCGCCGTAGGCGCCGTGCAGTACCGGGAAGACGACGTCGACTTCGCCGAGCGCCTTGGGTACGGCACCGGGCTCGCTGTAAACCAGCTCGCGGTTGCCGGGTTCGGCGGAGAGCACCACGGTCCCGGCGGCCCCGTCGGTCAGTTCGGCGACCCCGGGGGTGCGCCGGTCGCTGATGGCCATCCGGTCCGGCTCGTCGGCCGTCAGCACCCAGCGGCCGTCGACCGTGATGCCGACCGGGATGACGTCGTACTTCGTCCGGTCGATGGCGCGCAGCACGGCGCCCGCGGTGACCGTGGAGATCCCGTGCTCGGAGCTGCGCCCGCCGAAGACGACGGCGACCCGCGGCTTACGGCCCTGCGGATCGGGGGTCTGGGGGAGGTTCTCGGTGCTCATATCGCCCTGAGACTACCGTGCGAACCGTCATCCGACAGGGCGGCTCCGCGGTGGCGGCTCCGCCGGGGCGGGTGGACGGTACGGCTCCGGGGGACGGGCACCCGGCGCCCCGCGGGCAGCGGGCCCGGCACCGGTGGGAACGACCCGCGCCGCCGGGCCTGATGCCCTGCGGGCGGCGGGGCGCCCGGGCAACCGCGCCGGAACCCGGCCGTGCCGGGCGGAGAAGCCGGAGCCCGGCAACAGCGGCCCGACGAGACGCACCGCACTCGCGGCGGGCCGGGCGGAACCTCCTCCAACGTCCCGTCCGGGACGGCCGCACCGCACCGGCGGGCACCGCCGACAGCGCTCACCGGCCCGGCCGGGAGGCCGCCCGCACCGGGTACAAACGCCCCGGGCGCCGAAGGCGGTCACCAAACCGGGGGTTCACCGCAACGCCCGCCACAGACCCGAGGCGGGCCGACCCCGGCCCGAGGCCGCAGAGACCGGCGTTCACCGCAACGCCCGCCACACGCCCGGCGCAGGCCGACTCCGGCCCGAGGCCGCAGGGACCGGCGTTCACCGCAACGCCCGCCACACGCCCGAGGCGGGCCGACTCCGGCAGCCCGAGGCCGCAGGGACCGCTAGGGCCGCAGGTGCTGCGCTGCGCAGCGCCGACCCGGCCGGGGGCGGGCGCCCCCGGATCCCCGACCGCGCCGGAGGCGGGTCAGCGGCGTTCGGCCTTGGCGCTCCGCGACATCAGCTCCTTGAGGGCGACCGCCGGGGGCTTGCCCTCGTGGACGATGCCGACGACCGTCTCGGTGATGGGCATGTCGACACCGTGGCGGCGGGCCAGGTCCAGCACCGATTCACAGGATTTGACGCCCTCGGCGGTCTGCTTGGTGACCGCGATGGTCTGCTCCAGCGTCATGCCCTTGCCGAGGTTGAGGCCGAAGGTGTGGTTGCGGGAGAGCGGGGACGAGCAGGTGGCCACCAGGTCGCCGAGTCCGGCGAGTCCGGAGAAGGTCAGCGGGTCGGCGCCCATCGCCAGGCCGAGCCGGGTGGTCTCGGCCAGGCCGCGGGTGATCAGGGAGCCCTTGGCGTTGTCCCCGAGGCCCATGCCGTCGGCGATGCCGACCGCCAGGCCGATGACGTTCTTCACGGCGCCGCCGAGTTCGCAGCCGGTCACGTCGGTGTTGGTGTACGGGCGGAAGTACTGGGTGTGGCAGGCGGCCTGGAGGCGCCGCGCGACCTCCTCGTCCCGGCAGGCGACGACCGCGGCGGCGGGCAGCTTCCGGGCGATCTCCCGGGCCAGGTTGGGTCCGGTGACCACCGCGACCCGCTCCGCGGGCACCCCGGCGACCTCTTCGACGACCTGGCTCATCCGCTTGGTGGTGCCGAGTTCGACGCCCTTCATCAGGGAGACCAGGACCGTTTCGGCGGGCAGCAGGGGCGCCCAGGCGGCGAGATTGCCGCGGAGGGTCTGCGAGGGCACGGCGAGCACCGTGAAGTCGGCGCCGTCCAGCGCCTCGGCGGGGTCGGTGGTGGCCCGCAGCCCGGCGGGGAGTTCGATGCCCGGCAGATAGTCGGGGTTGGTACGGGTGGTGTTGACCGCCTCGGCGAGTTCGGCGCGCCGTCCCCAGAGGGTGACCTCGCAGCCCGCGTCCGCGAGGACCGCCCCGAAGGCGGTCCCCCAGGAGCCGGTTCCGAAGACGGCCGCCCTGACGGGCCGGTCGGCGAGGTGGGCCGAGTCTGTCACTGCTGTCCTTCCCCTGCGGCCTTGCGCCGCTGTTCTTCCCGGGCCTTGCCGTGGTCCCACGGCATGTCCGGTGCCTTCTCGCCGCGGACCTCCTCCAGGAGGCCGGTGATGGCGCTCATGATGGCCTCCGTGGCCTCACGCAGCACTTCGGGCGTCGGTTCCCGATCGTAGAACCTGCTCAGGTCGACGGGCGGCCCGGCCTGCACGATCAGGGTTTTACGGGGAAAGAGCCGGACCTTGTTCTCCTTGGCGTACGGGGGCATCACCAGGTTCGCGCCCCACTGGGCGACCGGGACCACGGGCACCTTGGTCTCCAGGGCGATCCGGGCGGCGCCTGTCTTGCCCGCCATGGGCCATATCCCGGGGTCACGGGTGATGGTTCCCTCGGGATAGAAGGCAACGCATTCGCCCTGTTCAATGGCGTTCACGGCGGACCGGTACGCGTCGAGCGCATTGGTGCTCTCGCGGTAGACGGGGATCTGCCGGGTGCCGCGGAGCATCATCCCGACGAACGGCGTCGAGAACAGCGGCGCCTTTGCGAGAAAGCGCGGGACGCGTCCGGTGTTGTACTGGAAGTGCGCATACGAAAGAGGGTCGAGATACGAGTTGTGATTGACCGCGGTGATGAATCCGCCGTCGGCCGGAATGTGTTCCGCGCCGCGCCAGTCCCGCTTGAACAGAACCAGTAGCGGCGGTTTGGCGATGACCGCCGCCAGGCGGTACCAGAAGCCGATTTTTCGGCGGGACACGCGGACACCCTTTCTGCTGCGGACGCGTACGAGACCCGGACGGACTCGTCGTTGACCGGGCCTCTGCCCGATGGCGGGGATCAAGTGTCGCCCCGGTCACTCGGTCTGTCGAGCACACCGTACGCCCCGGTCACCTCGGGGAACCCCCGCCGTGCGCCGGGGCCGGGCGACAATGGGGTCCGGCACACACGGACGGAGAGCCGCCCTGGACAGCGATGCACGGGCCCACTGGTCCCTGGTGATTCCCCTCAAACCCCTTGCCGTGGCCAAGAGCCGTCTGGCCGGCGCCGTCGCCCCGGCGGACCGGCCGGGGCTGGTGCTCGCCTTCGCGCAGGACACGGTGGCCGCGGCGCTCGGCTGTCCGGCCGTCCGGGATGTGGCCGTTGTCACGGATGATCCGGTGGCCGCGGAGCGGCTGGCGGCGCTGGGGGCCCGGATCCTGCCCGATCCGCCGGGCTCGGGGCTCAATGCGGCGCTGGCGCACGGGGCGCATGCGGTGCGGCTGCGGCGCCCGGACGCGGCGGTGGCCACGCTGAACGCGGATCTGCCGGCGCTGCGGTCCGGGGAGCTGGCCCGGGTGCTGGAGCGGGCGGGGCGTTTTCCCCGGTCGTTCCTGGCGGACGCGGCGGGTATCGGGACGACGCTGCTGGCAGCCGCACCGGGGGCGGGGCTGCGGCCCGCGTTCGGGGGTGCTTCGCGCCGCCGCCATACGGCGTCGGGGGCGGTGGAGCTGCGTCCCGCCGAGGTGGATTCGGTCCGCCGGGACGTCGATACGCCCGCCGATCTGACCGCCGCGCTGCGGCTGGGCGTCGGGCCGCACACCGCGGCCGGGCTGGTCAGGGCCCGGCATCCGGTGGAGCGTTAGGCTGCGGGTATGCAGGCGACCTCGTACACGTACGACCCCGAGACCCGCCGCGGCAGTGTGCTGCTGGACGACGGCACGCCCGTGGAGTTCGGCACAGCGGCCTTCGACGCGGGCGGGCTGCGGCTGCTGCGGCCCGGACAGCGGGTCCGGATCGAGACCGAGGGCAGCGGTGACACGCTGCGGATCACCCTGGTGACGCTGCAGACCTTCTGACCTCTGCTCTTCCCGCCCCTGCGGCCTTCCTGCCCTGCCGTCCCGCCGCCCGGCGACGCCCTTCTCCGGTCCGCCGACCGGGGCCGTGCGCGCGGCCTGGGCGGGAACGCCCGTACGGGGGACACCGGACACGCCGCGGGCCGGGCTCCCCCGGAGGAGCCCGGCCCGGCGCGTGAGTGGCCCTTGCGGCGGGTGCCGCTTACCGGTGGCGGCCTGCGGCCGCCCGGTCCTACCGCTTGCGGGCGGTGGTCTTCTTCGCGGCGGTGGTGCGCGCCGTCGCCTTCTTGGCCGGAGCCTTCTTGGCGGTCGCCTTCTTCGCCGGAGCGGTCTTCTTGGCGGTCGCCTTCTTGGCGGGGGCGGCCTTCTTCGCCGTGGTCTTCTTCGCGGCGGCCTTCTTGGTGGTGGTCGCCTTCTTGGCCGCGGTCTTCTTCACCGCCGCCTTCTTGGCGGGTGCCGCCTTCTTCGCCACGGTCTTCTTCGCGGCGGCCTTCTTGGCGGTGGCCTTCTTGGCCGCGGCCTTGGCCGTGGTCCGGGTGGAAGCACCGCCCGAGAGGCTGCCCTTGGGGGCCTTCTTGACGGAGACCTCGCCGCCGCGCGGCAGCTTCTTCGCCCCGCTGACCAGGTCCTTGAAGCCCTGGCCCGCGCGGAAGCGCGGAACGGAGGTCTTCTTGACCCGGACCCGCTCACCCGTCTGGGGGTTACGGGCGTAGCGGGCCGGGCGTTCGACCTTCTCGAACGAGCCGAAGCCGGTGACCGAGACCCGGTCTCCGCCGACGACCGCGCGGACGATCGCGTCAAGCACCGCGTCGACCGCGTCGGCGGCCTGCTGTCGGCCGCCGAGCTTGTCGGCAATCGCTTCTACGAGCTGCGCCTTGTTCACGTCTTCCCCTTCGGAGACATTGCCGGACCGAATCTGTCCAGGCTTTTTCGCACGTTAGGCAGATATATACCGCAAATCAAACACGAAACGGGCTAATCACCCTAGTGCCGCAATGAAGTCGACCGCTCTTGTCGCAGCATGCCGCTCCTTCGCAAGCCGGGATGTCAGTCGCCGCCGGGGATTCGACCCTCGTCGATGTCCCGCATCAAGCGGTCCAGACGCCGTGCCGCGTCCGGGAGATCGTGCTTCGCCGCGGCCGTGATGACCAGCAGCTTCCGGGAGAGCGCGGTCCTTGCGCCCTCCGGGACTTGCAGTCCGCGCACTACGGTGTGCGCTTCCTTCAATCGGGCCGCGACCACCCCGTACAGCTCGAGTTGATTGTCGCGTTCCATGCACCGATTGTGCCATCTGGGGCGAGTTGTCGCCCGGCGGGCCCTCAACAGACGACTGCGCCCCCCACCGGACGGTGGGGGGCGCAGTAGAGAATAACCGCTGATCAGACCCGATCAGACCTGAACAGTGCTGGGTTTGAAGGCGGGCCTGGAGCCCTCGTAGGAGGCAATGTCCGCTTCGTTCTGAAGGGTGAGGCTGATGTCGTCCAGCCCGTTCAGCAGCCGCCAGCGGGCGTTCTCGTCCAGCTCGAACGGAGCGGTCAGCCCGGCGGCCCGGACCTCCCGCGCCTCCAGGTCGACGGTGACCTCGGCGGCCGGGTCGTCCTCCGTCAGCTTCCAGAGCGCGTCCACGGTCTCCTGCGGCAGCACCACGGTCAGCAGACCGTTCTTCAGCGAGTTCCCGCGGAAGATATCGGCGAAGCGGGCCGAGATCACGGCCTTGAAGCCGTAGTTCTGGAGCGCCCAGACGGCGTGCTCACGGGACGAGCCGGTACCGAAGTCGGGGCCCGCGACCAGCACGGACGCGCCCTGGCGCTCGGGACGGTTGAGAACGAACTCGGAGTCCTTGCGCCAGGCCTCGAAGAGCCCGTCCTCGAAGCCGTCGCGGGTGACCTTCTTCAGCCAGTGGGCCGGGATGATCTGGTCGGTGTCGACATTGCTGCGGCGCAGCGGGACGGCCCGGCCGGTGTGGGTGGTGAAAGCTTCCATGGTGATCAGACTCCAGCGGGCGTACGGGCGGCGTCGGCTTCGGACAGGTCGGCCGGGGAGGCCAGCGTGCCGATGACGGCGGTGGCGGCGGCGACCTGCGGCGAGACCAGATGGGTGCGGCCGCCCTTGCCCTGCCTGCCCTCGAAGTTACGGTTGGAGGTGGACGCGGAACGCTCGCCCGGCGCCAGTTGGTCGGGGTTCATGCCCAGACACATGGAGCAGCCCGCGTGCCGCCATTCGGCGCCCGCCGCGGTGAAGACCTTGTCCAGGCCCTCCTCGACGGCCTGCAGGGCGACCCGGACCGAGCCGGGGACGACCAGCATCCGGATCCCGTCGGCGATCTTCCGGCCGTCCAGTACGGCGGCGGCGGAGCGCAGGTCCTCGATCCGGCCGTTGGTGCAGGAGCCCACGAACACGGTGTCGACCCGGATGTCGCGCAGCGCCTGTCCGGCGTTCAACCCCATGTACTCCAGTGCCTTCTCGGCGGCGAGCCGCTCCGAAGCGTCCTCGTACGAAGCGGGGTCGGGGACCGTGGCGGAGAGCGGGGCGCCCTGGCCGGGGTTGGTGCCCCAGGTGACGAACGGGGACAGTGCGGCGGCGTCGATGACCACCTCGGCGTCGAAGACCGCGTCGTCGTCGGTGCGCAGGGTCTTCCAGTAGGCGACGGCCTCGTCCCAGTCTGCTCCCACGGGGGCGTGCGGACGGCCCTGCAGATAGTCGAAGGTGGTCTCGTCGGGGGCGATCATGCCGGCCCGGGCGCCCGCCTCGATCGACATGTTGCAGATGGTCATCCGGGCTTCCATCGAGAGCTTCTCGATGGCGGAGCCGCGGTACTCCAGGACATAGCCCTGGCCGCCGCCGGTGCCGATCTTCGCGATGATCGCCAGGATCAGGTCCTTGGCGGTGACGCCGTCGGGCAGCTCGCCCTCGACGGTGATCGCCATGGTCTTCGGGCGGGCCAGCGGCAGGGTCTGGGTGGCCAGCACATGCTCCACCTGGGAGGTGCCGATACCGAAGGCCAGCGCGCCGAAGGCACCGTGGGTGGAGGTGTGCGAGTCGCCGCAGACCACCGTGGTGCCGGGCTGGGTCAGTCCGAGCTGCGGTCCCACCACGTGGACGACGCCCTGCTCGACGTCGCCGAGCGGGTGGAGCCGTACTCCGAACTCGGCGCAGTTGCGGCGCAGCGTCTCCAGCTGGGCGCGGGAGACCGGGTCGGCGATCGGCTTGTCGATGTCGAGGGTGGGGGTGTTGTGGTCCTCGGTGGCGATGGTGAGGTCCAGCCGGCGCACGGTACGGCCGCTCATCCGGAGCCCGTCGAAGGCCTGGGGGCTGGTCACCTCGTGCAGGAGGTGCAAATCAATGTAGAGCAGGTCGGGCTCACCCTCGGCGCGCCGGACGACATGATCGTCCCAGACCTTCTCCGCCAGTGTCCTACCCATCGCTTTACCTCCGCCCGGCCACGGTGCCGGCCTTCCTGGATATCGGCTGCGGACCCGGTGTCGCCCGGCCCGCCCCTACAGACTGGCGGGTTCTCCGGAAATTTGAACTTGCGTTTCACAGTGTGAGACGCGAATATCGTTTCATGGACAACTCTAGCGGCGTCGGCGTTCTCGACAAGGCGGCTCTGGTTCTCAGCGCACTGGAGTCCGGTCCGGCCACCCTCGCCGGGCTGGTCGCGGCCACCGGGCTGGCCCGGCCCACGGCTCACCGGCTGGCCGTGGCACTGGAACACCACCGGATGGTGGCGAGGGACATGCAGGGCCGGTTCATCCTCGGCCCGCGGCTGGCCGAGCTGGCCGCCGCGGCGGGCGAGGACCGGCTGCTGGCGACGGCGGGGCCGGTGCTGACGCATCTGCGGGACATCACCGGCGAGAGCGCCCAGCTCTACCGGCGCCAGGGCGATATGCGGATCTGTGTGGCGGCCGCGGAGCGGCTGTCCGGACTGCGGGACACCGTCCCGGTCGGCTCCACGCTCACCATGAAGGCCGGTTCGTCGGCACAGATCCTGATGGCCTGGGAGGAGCCGGAGCGGCTGCACCGCGGCCTCCAGGGCGCCCGTTTCACGGCGACCGCCCTCTCCGGCGTACGGCGCCGCGGCTGGGCCCAGTCGATCGGCGAGCGGGAGCCGGGCGTCGCCTCGGTCTCCGCGCCCGTCCGCGGCCCGTCGAACCGCGTGGTCGCGGCCGTCTCGGTCTCCGGCCCCATCGAGCGGCTGACCCGGCACCCGGGGCGGATGCACGCCCAGGCCGTGATCGACGCGGCGGGCCGGCTGAGCGAGGCGCTGCGCCGCGGCAACTGAGCCCGCCGGACCTCTCCCCCCGATTCCCCCTGCTCCTGTCCCTGCCCGTACCGCTGCCGAAGCAGCCCCGGCTCCCCGCCCCGCACCCGGTCGCCCGCCGTCGCGATCCGGTGGCCCGGGCGGGGAGTTCGCCGTTTCCGAGCCGGGAGCCGGGGAGGGGAGCCGGGCCCGGAGCCGGGGCGGGGCGGGAGGGCCGGACGGGGTACGGAAGCGGAAAAGGAGCAGGCCCTCCGCGCTGACGCGGAGGGCCTGCTCCTTCTGTACCCCCGACCGGATTCGAACCGGCGCTACCGCCTTGAGAGGGCGGCGTGCTAGGCCGCTACACAACGGGGGCAAATCTGAGGTCCACGGGACCGTGCTGGGCTACCAGGACTCGAACCTAGACTAAATGAACCAGAATCACTCGTGCTGCCAATTACACCATAGCCCATGGTGGTTTAGACCAGTACCCCCGACCGGATTCGAACCGGCGCTACCGCCTTGAGAGGGCGGCGTGCTAGGCCGCTACACAACGGGGGCCCTAGCGATCCTGCATCGTGCGCACCGGGAGCTACCCGATGATGCGTACGCGGGAAGGATCTGTACCCCCGACCGGATTCGAACCGGCGCTACTGCCTTGAGAGGGCAGCGTGCTAGGCCGCTACACAACGGGGGCTTTGCAGATAAGCTCTGCGAGCTGGCCTACCAGGACTCGAACCTAGACTAACTGAACCAGAATCAGTCGTGCTGCCAATTACACCATAGGCCACCGGAGCGCAACCCCCCATGAGGAGGTCTGCTCGGCTTGCGCCGCTCTGCCGGACCTTTCGGCCCTCTCGGGCGGCGCAGGAAGAACATTACCCGAAGGTGGACGGCGCTCCAAAACGGGTATCCCCCGCCAACAGGCCGGGCAGCTGGCCGAGACCGGTGATCCGGATCAGGTCGGGCCGCCCGCCCCGGCCGGTGCGGTCCAGCCAGATCCCCCGCAGCCCGGCCTCGGCGGCCCCGCGGGCGTCGATATCGGGTTCGTCCCCCACGTACGCCACCTCCTCCGGCGCCAGGCCCACGGCCTCGCAGGCGGCGTGGAAGGCCGCCGCCGCGGGTTTGGCGGTGCCCAGGTCGGCCGCGCACACCATGGCCTCGAAGCGGTGCCGTACCCCCAGGGTCCGCAGCTTGTGCTCCTGGACGCCGGAGGCGGAGTTCGACAGCAGCGCGTGCCGGTAGCCGGCCAGGCCGTCCAGGGCGGGCACGGTGTCCGGGAAGAGCGACCAGGCGGCCTCGAAGTGGACGAGGTACCGGCCGAACCAGGCGTCGGCCTCGGCGTCGTCCAGCCGCTGCCCCGTGAAGGTGCGGACCCGGTCCCGGCGCTGCCCCGGGAAGTCGACCTCGCCCGCCGAGAAGCGCGCCCAGTGGTGGGCCGTGACCCGCTGCCAACGACGGAGGGCCTGTTCGGCGGAGGTGTCTCCGCCGAACAGGCCCTCGGCCCGCAGATGCTCGCGCATTCCGGCGATATCGGCGCCCCGGTAGTCGAAGATCGTGTCGTCGATGTCCCAGAGGACCGCGCGAATCGTCATGGCCGCAGCGTATGCGGCGGCCGGCCGGGCTACTCGGCGGGCTGCGCCGCCAGCCTGGCCAGCGCCGCGTCGATCCGGGCCAGGGTGCGCCCGGCGCCCAGGATCTGGAGCGACTCGAAGAGCGGCAGGCCGACCGTGCGGCCGGTGACCGCGACCCGGACCGGGGCCTGGGCCTTGCCGAGCTTCAGCCCGTGGGCCTCCCCGGCGGCCAGGACGGCCTCCTTGAGCGCGTCGGGGCTGCTCCAGTCGGCCGCGGCGAGCTTCTCGCGCGCGGTGACCAGCAGCTCGGCCGCGCCGGGCTTCATCGCCTTGGCCCAGGAGGGCTCGTCGTCGACGGGCTCCGCACGGAACAGGAAGTCGACGTTGGCGGTGATGTCCGAGAGGACGGTGAGCCGGGTCTGGGCGTACGGGGCGATCGCCTCCCAGGCCGCGCGGTCGAATCCGGCGGGCTCCCAGGTGGCGTACGGGGCGGCCAGCCAGGGCTCGCAGGCGTCGGCGAAGGCCTTCACGTCCAGCCTGCGGATGTGGTCGGCGTTGATCGCCTCGGCCTTCTTGAGGTCGAAGCGGGCCGGGTTGGCGTTGACGTCCGCGATGTCGAACTTCTCCACCAGCTCGGCCACCGAGAACACGTCCTGGTCGGCGGAGAAGGACCAGCCGAGCAGCGAGAGGTAGTTCAGCAGGCCCTCGGGGAGGAAACCGCGCTCGCGGTAGAGGTTGAGGGAGGACTGCGGGTCGCGCTTGGAGAGCTTCTTGTTGCCCTCGCCCATCACGTACGGCAGATGCCCGAAGGCCGGGATCTCCTTGGCGACGCCCAGCTCGATCAGCGCCTTGTAGAGCGCGATCTGCCGGGGGGTGGAGGAGAGCAGGTCCTCGCCGCGCAGGACGTGGGTGATCTCCATCAGGGCGTCGTCGACCGGGTTGACCAGGGTGTACAGCGGGGCGCCGTTGGCCCGGACGATCCCGTAGTCGGGGACGTTCTCCGGGGTGAAGGTCAGTTCGCCGCGGACCAGGTCGGTGAAGGTGATCGCCTCGTCGGGCATCCGGAAGCGGACGATGGCCGGGCGGCCCTCGGCCTCGTAGGCGGCCTTCTGCTCGTCGGTCAGCTCGCGGCAGTGGCCGTCGTAGCCGGAGGGGCGGCCCTCGGCCCGGGCGGCCTCGCGGCGGGCGTCCAGCTCCTCGGTGGTGCAGTAGCAGTGGTAGGCGTGGCCGGCGGCGAGCAGCTTGCCGGCGACGTCCGCGTACAGGTCCATCCGCTGGGACTGGCGGTACGGCGCGTGGGGGCCGCCGACCTCGGGGCCCTCGTCCCAGTCGAGGCCGAGCCAGCGGAGCGAGTCGAGGAGCTGCCGGTACGACTCCTCCGAGTCCCGGGCCGCGTCGGTGTCCTCGATACGGAAGACCATGGTGCCGCCGTGGTGGCGGGCGAAGGCCCAGTTGAAGAGGGCGGTGCGGACCAGGCCCACATGGGGGTTGCCGGTCGGCGAGGGACAGAAACGTACGCGGACGTTCGCGTTAGCCACGCTTGATCACCTTGTTGGTGAGAGTGCCGATGCCTTGGATGGTGACGGCGACCTCGTCGCCGACGTTGAGCGGTCCGACTCCGGCCGGGGTGCCCGTGAGGATCACATCGCCGGGGAGCAGTGTCATCGCCTCGGAGACATTGACGATCAGGTCCTCGACCGGGTGGATCATGTCCCGGGTGGAGCCGAGCTGGCGCTGTTCGCCGTTGACCGTGCACTGGAGGGTGAGATCGCCGGCGGCCGCCGGGTCGATGTCCGTCTCCACCCAGGGGCCGAGCGGACAGGCGCCGTCGAAGCCCTTGGCCCGGGCCCACTGCTTCTCGCGGAGCTGGACGTCACGCGCGGTGATGTCGTTGGCGCAGGTGAAGCCGAGGACGACGTCCTTGACCCGGTCGCGCGGCACGTCCCGGCACATCCGGCCGATCACCACGGCCAGCTCGGCCTCGTAGTGCACCTCCTGCGAGAAGGAGGGGTAGGGGATCGCGTCGCCCGGCCCGATCACGGAGGTGGAGGGCTTGATGAAGGCGAAGGGCTCGGCGGGGGGCTCGTGGCCCAGCTCCGCCGCGTGCGCGGCGTAGTTGCGCCCGAAGGCCACCACCTTGCTGGGGAGCACCGGGGGCAGCAGCCGGACCTTGTCCAGGGGCACCTTGGTGCCGGACAGCTCGAAGTCCGCGAAGGGGACACCCTTGATGATGTCCAGGACGAGTCCGTCAGGGGCCTCGCCCTCGACCGCGCCGAAGGCCACATGGCCGTCGATGGAGAACCTGGCGATGCGCACGGGATTCCGCTGCCCCTCTGTTGCTGGTGACGCTGCTGGAGTCGGACGCTCCAGGCTAACGCGGCGGCGGTCTCCGCCGCCCCGGCGCACGGCCGGGCCCCGGGGCCGCCGGGACGGCCGCCGGGGCCCGGGACGGGGTGCGGCGGGCGGCGGGCCCGCGGGAGGCGCGCTCCGGGCCGGCGGGCGGCCCGGAGAGGCGGCTTCAGGAGGCCGGGGCCACCATGAGGACCGTACGGCGGGGGTTGGCCGTGCTCGTCGGCAGGGCCGGGGAGTACTCCTGCCGCTCCGGGGCCGTCAGCTCGCCGGCGTCCTTGAGATGCATCAGGGTGGTGCGGCGGGGGTTCGCTATCGTGCGGAGCAGCGTGGTCGTCTTCATCGGCTGTCTTCAGACCCATCGGCGTAGGGCCGCTCGCGGGCGGCGCTGTACATCAGAGGCGTTCTTGCCCAACGCGACAGGTTAAACATCCGATTCCCGGCAAAGTCGTGGAGGACATGTGTGGCTGGTGTGAGTTTCCTCACCAACCCCCAGCCAAACGCGCTGTTTTTGGACATTACATACCGTCAAATTCAACCAGCGAAACGGACATTGCCTACCTGAAGCGGCGATTCCGCTCCCGATCGCAACGACCTGGGCATGCGCCACTCCCCCCTCACCCCCCGGTAACTCATCCGAGAAAGTCCGATTCATACCGTAAGTCTTTCAACGGTTCGTGACTCGGTACTCACACGGTGTCACCCAGGTCACAGCACGGTACGCGGCCCTTGTTGGAGATCCGGCACTGTGCTGGAATTCCACGCACCGCCGCAGACGGAGTCCGGCGCGCAACGGGCGCAAGCAGCGCCTGGCGGCGGCGGGAAAGGGGGAGAGCGCCGGTTATCCACACCACCAGAGGCGCGGCTCCGTGCCTCGCCGGACGCCGACACCGTTCCGTCGTAGTACAGCCGTCGTAGTACAGCCGTAGTGCAGCGGAACGCCTGGTTCAGAGGTTGCGACGCTAGTGCAGGGACGTTTCAAGAGGGACCCCCGGGGCCGAGGGGAAGCCGCGGCGGGACAAGAGCCGCGCGCGGGGGCCGACCACGGCGCCTCGCCCCAGCACATCCAGCACGCCCAGAATCCTGCCCAGGGCCCGGCGGCATCCGGCGGCGACCGGACTCCCGGCCGCCCCGGCGCACGGCCCGGCGCCCCGTCCGGCCCCGGCGGCTCCCCCGCCCAGGGCGGCCGGCCCGGCCCCCAGGGCCCCGGCGGTCCGTCCGGTCCTCCGGGCGGTCCCGGCGCCCAGGGCCCCGCGGGCGGCGGTCCCTCCGCGGGCCCCGGCCAGACCCCCGGTGACGGCGAGGGCGACGGCTCCCCGGCCCCCGTGGACACCGGCTCCCGGCTGGCCCTGCGCAACTGGCGCATCAGCACCCGGCTGGTCTCGCTGCTGACCCTTCCCGTGGTCGCCGCGACCGCGCTCGGTGGTCTCCGGATCAACGAGTCGCTGGACCGCATGGAGCAGCTGGAGCACATGCAGCTGCTCACCGACATGTCCCAGGAGGCGACCAAGCTCGCCGTCGCGCTCCAGTACGAGCGGGACACCACGGCGGGTCCGCTGGCGAACAACCCCCAGGCCTCGGACTACAAGATCACCGAGCCGCGCGCGGCCACCGACCGTGCGCACAAGGCCTTCATCGCCGCCGCCAAGGGCATCAACATCGTCGACGGCGACGACACGATCAACTCGTTCCGGACCACGCTGGGACAGATCTACGAGCAGCTCAACGGGCTGGGCGGGATCCGGGACAGCGCCTACTCGACGGCGAAGTCCCACGCGCTGACGGTCGAGGCCTACCACGGGCTGGTCAACTCGCTGCTCAGCCTCTCCGAGGACCTGGCGCAGGCGACCAACAACCAGGACATGATCAAGCGCGCCCGCGCGCTCTCCGCGTTCGCCTCCGCCAAGGAGTACGCCTCCATCCAGCAGGCGATCATCGCCGCGGCCCTGCCGGGCGGCGCCGGCAAGGCGGGCACCGGTCTCTCCGAGCCCGACCGGCTCTACGGCAACGCGGCCCTCCAGGGCATGGACAACTCCCTGGAGACGTTCAAGAACGCCTACGAGTCCCTCGGCGGCAACGCCAACGAGCTGCTCCGCCCGCTCGACGCCGGGCACGCGGACATCGCGGCCGTCTCCGAACTCTCCGCCCGGGCCTTCGAGCGGGCCAACGAGCTGGAGCGCCTGTCCAAGCAGTCGCACCTGGACTGGACCGACGCCTACAGCGCCCGGATCGACGCCATGAAGCTGATCGAGGCATCGCTCCTCGACAGCCTGGAGGCCAAGGCCCGCGAGCTGCGCGAGGAGTCGCGGCAGGACGCCATCATCAACGGTGTGCTGATCGCGCTGGTCATCGGCGTCTCGCTGATCGGCGCCTTCATCGTGGCGCGCTCCATGATCCGTTCGCTGCGCCGCCTCCAGGACACCGCCACCAAGGTCGCCCAGGACCGGCTGCCCGAGCTGGTCAAGCAGCTCTCCGAGTCGGACCCGGAGGACGTCGACACCTCCGTCGAGTCGGTCGGCGTGCACTCCCGGGACGAGATCGGCAAGGTGGCCGCGGCCTTCGACGAGGTGCACCGCGAGGCGGTCCGGCTCGCCGCCGAGCAGGCCCTCCTCCGGGGCAACGTCAACGCGATGTTCACCAACCTCTCGCGCCGCTCCCAGGGTCTTATCCAGCGCCAGCTGTCGCTCATCTCCGAGCTGGAGTCCCGCGAGGCCGACCCCGACCAGCTGTCGTCCCTCTTCAAGCTGGACCACCTCGCGACCCGTATGCGCCGGAACGGCGAAAACCTCCTCGTCCTCGCGGGCGAGGAGCCCGGCCGCCGCTGGACCCGCCCGGTCCCGCTGGTCGACGTCCTCCGCGCCGCCGCCTCCGAGGTGGAGCAGTACGAGCGGATCGAGCTGGCCGCGGTCCCGGCGACCGAGGTCGCCGGCCGGGTCGTCAACGACCTCGTGCACCTGCTCGCCGAGCTGCTGGAGAACGCCACCTCGTTCTCCTCCCCCCAGACGAAGGTCCGGGTCACCGGTCACGCCCTGCCGGACGGCCGGGTGCTGGTCGAGATCCACGACACCGGTATCGGCCTCTCCCCCGAGGACCTGGCGGCGATCAACGAGCGGCTGGCCTCGCCGCCGACCGTGGACGTCTCCGTCTCCCGCCGCATGGGCCTGTTCGTGGTCGGCCGCCTGTCCCTGCGGCACGGCATCCGGATCCAGCTCCGCCCCTCCGACTCCGGTGGTACGACCGCGCTGGTCATGCTCCCCGTCGACGTCGCCCAGGGCGGGCGCAAGCCCCAGGCCGCGCCGGGCGTGCCGCCCGGTGCCCAGGGCCGTACGCCCCCGCCCGGCGGCGGTGCCCCTCTCGGCTCGGGTCCGGGTGCCGGTCCCGGTGCCGCGAACGGCGGCCGCCCCGGCGGCCAGGGTGCCCCGGCCGGCGGACCGCTCGGCGCGGGCGCGCCCCGCGGCCAGGTCGGCGCGGGCGCAGGTGCGGCGGGTTCCCGTGCGGCCCTGCCGTCCCGGGACGGCGGCCCCTCCGGCGGCCGTCCGCAGGGCGGCGGCGGTCTCGCCGGTGCCTTCGGCAACCGCGGCGCCCAGCGCGGCGGCGGTGCCCCGGCCCCCGGCGACACCGCGGCGCTGCCGCAGCTCGGCGCCGACGGCCACCCGGTGCGCAACGAGCTCCAGGACCCGTCCCGCGGCCGTCCCCCGGCGCCGAGCTGGGGTGCCGAGCAGCGTCCCGGCCCGAACGGTGCGCCGGGCGGCCAGGACTTCCCGCCCGGCCGCGGTGCCGACCCGGTGCGCGGTCACGACGACCGGGGCCCGGGCCAGGCGCCCGTCACCTCCGAGTTCCAGCGCCCCGACTACGGCACTCCGCCGCCCGGCCGGCCGGACTCCGCGGGGCTCGCCCCGCGCGGCTTCGAGCCCCCGGCCGGACCGCACCAGCAGCAGCCGGGCGCCCAGGGCCCGTACGTCCGCGACGATGTCTTCGGGCCGCCCGCACCGGGTGCCGGGCCGGGTCTGCCGGCCCGTCCCGCCCCGGAGCAGGACCGGTTCGCGCCGCCGCGGGACACCGCGCCCGCCGAGCCCCGGTTCGGCGACCCGGCCGCCGGGCAGTTCGCCCGCCCGCACACGGGCGCGCCGCAGCCGCCCGCGCCGGGCCGGGCGCCCGCGCCCCACGGCTACGAGGAGCAGCACCCCGGAGCCCGCAACGCCCTGCCGCCGCAGCCGCGCCACGAGGCGCTGCCCCCGGCGCCCGGTGACGGCGGGACCCCGCTCTACGACACGCTGGAGACGGACTGGTTCCGCGGCCAGAGCCGGGGCGGGCGGCCCGAGGCGGCCCCGGAGCAGCACCGCAACAACGCGGTGCCTCCGGCCCAGCAGGACCATCTGACCCAGCAGACCCAGCCGATCCCGCAGCTCGGCCAGGGTGGTCAGACCGGCCGGCCCGACCCGTACGGCCAGGGCAACCGCCCGGGGCAGCCGGGACAGACCGGCCAGTTCGAGCGGATCGGTCAGCCCGGCGCCGCGGCGCCGGTGCCCCGGCGCGAGCCCGCGCCGCAGGTTCCGCAGGCCCCGGCCGGCGGTCCCGAGGCACCGGCCGACGGCGGCTGGCGGACCTCCCCGAACGACGAGCTGGTGCGCCAGGCCGAGCGGGTCAGGAAGCCCGCATCGGGTGGTGTCACCACGTCCGGTCTGCCCCGCCGTGTCCCGCGCGCCAATCTGGTCGCGGGTACGGCACAGCAGAACGGCAGCCAGGGCGGTCCTTCCGTCTCGCGCGCACCGGACGACGTCCGCGGCCGGCTCACCAATCTCCGGCGCGGCATCCAGCAGGGGCGCGAGCAGAACGGCTCGTCGACCGGCAGCTTCGATCTCGGCCCCACACACCAGCAGGAGCGTTAGTTGAGCCCGATGAGCCAGGCGGCGCAGAATCTGAACTGGTTGATCACGAACTTCGTGGACAACACCCCCGGGGTGTCCCACACGGTGGTGGTCTCCGCCGACGGTCTTCTGCTTGCCATGTCCGAAGGATTTCCGCGGGACCGTGCCGATCAGCTGGCGGCGGTCGCGTCCGGACTGACCTCGCTGACCGCGGGTGCCTCCCGCATCTTCGAGGGCGGCACGGTCAGCCAGACGGTCGTCGAGATGGAGCGGGGTTTCCTCTTCCTGATGTCCGTCTCCGACGGTTCGTCGCTGGCGGTCCTGGCGCACCCCGAGTGCGATATCGGTCTGGTCGGCTACGAGATGGCCCTGCTGGTGGACCGGGCGGGCAATGTGCTCACCCCGGACCTCCGGGCAGAGCTTCAGGGAAGCCTCTTGCACTGATCGCCAGTACGGTTTCCCGGCCCGCGCCATCGCGCCCGTCAGACCCTCGCCCCGGTCGCCCCGCCCCCACCGGCCGCACCGACGGCACGCCATCCACTTGCTGTCCCGCCCGGAGGACTAGATGACCCCGCCACCCGCCTCTCACGATCCGTACGGTGTCCAAACCGACTACGGAGTGGAGGGCGACCAGCCACTGGTCCGCCCGTACGCCATGACGGGCGGCCGGACCCGGCCGCGCTACCAGCTCGCCATCGAGGCGCTGGTCAGCACCACCGCCGATCCCGCGCTGCTGGGCGGGCTGCTCCCGGAGCACCAGCGGATCTGCCATCTGTGCCGTGAGGTGAAGTCGGTCGCGGAGGTCTCGGCGCTGCTTTCCATGCCGCTGGGGGTGGCCCGGATCCTCGTGGCCGACCTGGCGGAGGCCGGCATGGTGGCGATCCACCAGCCGGGCAACGGCGACGCCGGCGGTACGCCGGACGTGACACTGCTCGAAAGGGTGCTCAGTGGACTTCGCAAGCTCTAGCGGCGGTACGGCTCCGAGATCGACCACCAGCGCGAAGATCGTGGTGGCGGGTGGTTTCGGCGTGGGCAAGACCACGTTCGTCGGCGCCGTCTCGGAGATCAACCCGCTGCGTACCGAAGCCGTCATGACCAGCGCCTCCGCGGGCATTGACGACCTCACCCACACCGGGGACAAGACGACCACCACGGTCGCCATGGACTTCGGCCGCATCACCCTGGACCAGGACCTGATCCTCTACCTGTTCGGCACCCCCGGACAGGACCGCTTCTGGTTCATGTGGGACGACCTGGTCCGCGGCGCCATCGGCGCCGTCGTCCTCGTCGACACCCGGCGCCTCGCCGACTGCTTCCCCGCGGTCGACTACTTCGAGAACAGCGGCCTCCCCTTCGTCATCGCCCTCAACGGCTTCGACGGACACCAGCCGTACACTCCCGAGGAAGTCCGCGAAGCGCTCCAGATCGGACCGGACGCCCCGATCATCACCACCGACGCGCGGCACCGGGGCGATGCGAAGAGCGCGCTCATCACGCTTGTCGAGCACGCTCTCATGGCACGGCTCAAGTAGACGCCCGAATACGGTAGTTGTCGTAACCAAGCAGGTGCGGACTGTGTCCTTTGACACGGTCCGCCCGCATGTTCATAACGTTTCGACATGGAAATGGTGTCCTGTGGACACCCGATGCGGTCACCCGGTGCCCCTGCGCTCACGAAACCCATATCTTTTGAAGGGGCTCGCTCTTTATGCCCGTTTTATCGCGCGTCATGGCGACTCGGAATGGCTGATTCCAACTGTTTGGAACGTACCCGGTCCGCATGCTGAAATTCGACGAACTTCCGAGTAGTACGGCTCAGAACGAAACACGGCACACCGGTGCCGGCGCCGAGAGGTTGTTGGTCGAGTGAGGCGAAGCAGCACAGGCTCCGCGGAGCAGCAGGCGCGGGGCAATTTCACCCCGCCGTCGCGTGCGGCGGTGTCGTCCGGCGAGGAGCCGGAGCCCGCTCCCTCCGCCCCCGCACCCGCCGAGGGCGGTGGCACCGGCCGGTTCTCCCCGAAGAACTGGTCCGTGCCGACCCGGCTGAACGCGATCCTGCTGCTGCCTGTACTCGTCGGCCTCTTCATGGGCGGCTTCCA
Source organism: Streptomyces sp. NPDC003691 (assembly GCF_053981115.1). Classification (NCBI taxonomy): domain Bacteria; kingdom Bacillati; phylum Actinomycetota; class Actinomycetes; order Kitasatosporales; family Streptomycetaceae; genus Streptomyces; species Streptomyces sp. NPDC003691. Next base: position 89,911 of record NZ_JBSFNQ010000021.1, read on the forward strand.
GGTGAGCGGGTCGATCGACACCTGGGACGAAGCCAAGGACGCCGAGAAGACGGCGAAGATCGTGCGGGCCGCGTCCGAGTACGGCGCGGCCCTCCTCAACGAGCGGGACCTGACCGCCGAGCCGCTGCTGAAATCTGCGACGCCCACCGAGGCCGTGGAGAAGGTGCGCGCCGCCACGGACGCGGCGAAGGCGAAGTTCGACCGCATCACCAAGGACATCCCCGAGGGCCACGGTCTGGAGCGCCGCCTGGAGATATTCCGCGGCGAGGAGAAGAACCTCCCGGAGCTCCGGGCGAGCGCCTACCGGCCCGCCAACGACCCGGTCGGCACCGAGCAGGGCTATGTCCAGGTCCAGCACTCGCTGATGGCGTTCGCCAACGAGCTGGGGCTGGGCACCGGCAATGTCACCAGCTACGGCCGGACCGTGTACGCGGTCCAGCTCGCGAAGGCCGCGGAGTCCCTCCAGCGGTCCATCGGTATTCATCTGCTGGTGCGCCCGAACAGCCGGGAGTCCGTCCGGGACAAGCAGATCACGGCGTTCAACTCGTACAACTACCTGGAACAGATCGCGATAGCGGAGTTCCAGTCGGGCGGTACGGAAGCGGACGCCGCGCTGCTGAAGGGCGAGATGCGCCGGGCGGCCGAGGAGGGCGCCAAGCGGCTCCTGGAGGCGGGTGCCACCCCGTCCGCCGGACCGGACGGCACCGCCTTCAGCGGGATGGCCCAGCGGATCGGCAGCGGTACCTCGCCGAGGAACCTGGCGGCGGCGGGGATCACCCCGCAGAGCTGGACGGCGGTCTCCACCGCCAAGTTCAACGGCTATCTCCAGGTCGAGACCGAGCTGGTGGACCGCGCGGTGGCCGAGGCCTCGTCGATCTCCGCCGACGCCCGCCGGGACGCGTTCGTCAACGGCGCGATCGTCGTGGTCGCCCTGCTGGTCTCCTTCGTGCTGGCCGGGGCCGTGGCCCGGCAGATGAGCCGCTCGATGCGGGAGCTGCGCTCCGCGGCCTTCGCGATCGCCGAGCAGCGGCTGCCGCTCCTGGTCGACCAGCTGTCGCGGACCGAGCCCGGCCGGGTCGACACCCGGGTGGAGCCGATTCCGATCGACACCCGCGACGAGATCGGCGAGGTCGCCCGCGCCTTCGACCAGATCCACCGCGAGGCGGTCCGGCTCGCCGCGGAGCAGGCCATGCTCCGGGGCAACGTCAACGCGATCTTCACCAATCTCTCCCGCCGCAACCAGTCGCTCATCGAGGGCCAGCTCACCCTGATCACCGAGCTGGAGAACAACGAGGCCGACCCGGAGCAGCTGGACAACCTGTTCCGGCTGGACCACCTCGCGACCCGGATGCGCCGCAACGGCGAGAACCTCCTCGTCCTGGCGGGCGAGGAGCCGGGCCGCCGCTGGAACCAGCCGGTGCCGCTGGTCGACGTGCTGCGGGCGGCTTCGTCCGAGGTGGAGTCGTACGAGCGGATCGAGCTGTCCGGGATCCCGGAGACGGACATCCACGGCCAGTCGGTGACCGACCTCGTCCATCTGCTGGCGGAGCTGCTGGAGAACGCCACCACCTTCTCCTCCCCGCAGACCAAGGTGCGGGTCACCGCGACCCGGCTGCCCGACAGCCGGATCATGATCGAGATCCATGACAAGGGCATCGGGCTGACCGCGGAGGACTTCGCGGACATCAACCACAAGCTGGCGAACCCGCCGACCGTGGATGCCGCGGTCTCCCAGCGCATGGGTCTGTTCGTGGTCGGCCGGCTGGCGGACCGGCACGGTATCCGGGTCCAGCTCCGCCCCTCGGGCGAGCAGGCGGGCACCACCTCCCTGGTGATGCTCCCGGACGCGATCACCCACGGCGGCGGCGGCGAGCCGGCGCCCGAGAGCGACTTCACGGTCTCCCAGATCATCCCCGAGCAGCAGCCTCAGCAGCCGCAGCAGCACGGCGGGGTCCGGGGTCAGGTCCCGGCGGCGCCGGTGCGGACCGCCGCGGAGCTCGGCTTCGACGACTCGCGTTACGAGCAGCAGTCCGGCGGCCAGGGGGTCGACCCGGTGGGCCGGTCGCTGGCCCGCGGCGGACGGCGCGCGGCGCTGTCGGCACCGGCCGGACAGCAGCAGCCCGGCCGGCCGGCGGAGGGCTACCCGCCCGCCGGGCAGCAGCAGCCGTACGACGGCTACGGGCAGAACGCCTTCCCGGGCCAGGCGCAGACGCCGGGCACCGGGGCCTTCCCGGCGGCCGGTGCCGCGGACCCGTACCCGGGACAGGGCCCGGACGGCGCGTTCCCGGCGCCGGGCGCGGACGGCGGACCGGCTCCGTACGCCACCGGCGGGCAGACATACGAGGCCTATCCGGCGGACGGGTACTCCGGCGGCGGGCCGCAGACGCAGCCCATGCCGGTGTACCAGGAGCCCGCCGACCCGGCCGCGTTCCCCGTACCCGGAACGTCCCCGGAGGCTCCGGAGTCCCTTGGGGCGCACGGGTCGCAGCACCCCGCGGGCGGCTATCCGGAATCCGGCTTCCCGGATTCGGCGGCGGCCGGCCAGCCGTATGGAAACGACTGGAACGCCCAGCCCCACCAGGACGACTGGCCGGAACCGAACGCTCTTTCCGGCGGGTACGAACAGGAGTACCGCGGGGAATCGGAATCCGGCCACGGCACCCCCACCACGGGCGCGGAGCGCGTAGGCTTCGAGCGTCCGGGACCTTCCCCGAGCAGCGGTCACGAGCTGACCGACGCCGGTCTGCCCCGCCGCGGCGCGCTGCGCCCGCGGTCCGAGCAGGACGCGCAGCGGCCCGAGCAGCAGTGGCAGCAGTCCGGGGAGCAGGTCCCGCAGGCGCCGCAGGGCGCCCGGCCCGAGGCGGTCACCGACAGCGGCAACGGCGCCGCGGACGGCGGTGCGCAGGACTGGCGTTCGGCCAACGACGAGCGCTGGCAGCGGGCGGAGAAGCTGCGGGATCCGAAGGCGGGCGGGGTCACCTCGTCCGGGCTCCCGCGCCGGGTGCCCAAGGCCAACCTCATCGAGGGCACCGCGGAGGAGACGCCGCAGCACGGGCTTCCGCAGATCTCGCGCGCCCCGGAGGACGTTCGTGGCAGGCTGAGCAATCTGCGCCGCGGAGTCCAGCGGGGGCGCAGCGCGGGAACGGACACGAACGGACCGGCCACCTACGATCACCAGGGTGGTCCGGGCAGTACCTACAACCAGGAGCGTTAGTGTGAGCCCGATGAGCCAGGCGGCGCAGAATCTGAACTGGTTGATCACCAACTTCGTGGACAACACCCCCGGGGTGTCCCACACGGTGGTGGTCTCCGCCGACGGACTCCTGCTGGCGATGTCCGACGGCTTCCCGCGGGACCGTGCCGATCAGCTCGCCGCGGTCGCGTCCGGACTGACCTCGCTGACCGCGGGTGCCTCCCGCATCTTCGAGGGCGGTGCCGTCAACCAGACGGTCGTCGAGATGGAGCGGGGTTTCCTCTTCATCATGTCCATCTCCGACGGTTCCTCGCTGGCCGTGCTGGCCCACCCGGAGGCCGATATCGGCCTGGTGGGCTACGAGATGGCCCTGCTGGTGGACCGGGCGGGCAATGTGCTCACCCCCGACCTGCGGGCGGAACTCCAGGGCAGTCTGCTCAACTGACCGGTCAACCGACCGGCGGACAGGGCCCCTTGTGCCACCGCACCGTTAGGGTGCGGTGGCAGTGGCGGCTCCACAGGGACAGCGACCGGCACACGCGCAGTCGGAGGAGGACACGTGGCAACACCACAGGGCGGACGCCCTTATGACGGCGGTGCACAGCAGCCGGACGGCGAGCACTCCCACCACGGCTACCCCTTTCCCCCCGCGCCGGGCAGACCGGACGGACGCCCTTCGTGGTCCGCGCCGGAGCCCCCGTCGCCGCAGTACCGGCAGCCGTACGAACCCCCGTACGGACAGCAGTACGAGCAGCAGTACGATCCCGGGTACGGTGCACAACAGGCCGGTGATCCCGGGCCGTTCGAACCGCAGCAACCGCACCAGGCGCACGACCAGAACCATCAGCACCAACAGCACCAACAGCACCAACAGCACGATCCGTACGACCCGCACGGCGGTTACGGTCCGCCGGGTCAGCGGCCGGGTGTCCCCGGTCCGGCCCAGCAGCCCGGCCAGCCGCGGCCCTACCAGCAGCGGCCCGGCCGCCGCCGGCCGGAGCCCGCGGCCGGGCAGGGCGGGCCCAGTCCGCTGGTGCGGCCGTACGCCATGACGGGCGGCCGGACCCGGCCGCGCTACCAGCTCGCCATCGAGGCACTGGTCAGTACGGTGGCGGATCCGTCGAAGCTCCAGGGCCAACTCCCCGAGCACCAGCGGATCTGCCGGTTGTGCTTCGAGATCAAGTCGGTCGCCGAGATCTCGGCACTGCTCTCCATTCCCCTCGGCGTTGCCCGGATCCTCGTCGCCGACCTGGCAGAGGCCGGACTCGTCGCCATCCACCAGCCCGGCGGGGACGACACCGCCGGCGGTCAGCCAGACGTGACACTGCTCGAAAGGGTGCTCAGTGGACTTCGCAAGCTCTAGCGGCGGCGCGCCTCGCTCAACCACCAGCGCGAAGATCGTGGTGGCGGGTGGTTTCGGCGTGGGTAAGACCACGTTCGTCGGCGCCGTCTCGGAGATCAACCCGCTGCGTACCGAAGCCGTCATGACCAGCGCCTCCGCCGGTATCGACGACCTCACCCACACCGGGGACAAGACGACCACCACGGTCGCCATGGACTTCGGCCGCATCACCCTGGACCAGGACCTGATCCTCTACCTGTTCGGCACCCCCGGACAGGACCGCTTCTGGTTCATGTGGGACGACCTGGTCCGCGGCGCCATCGGCGCCGTCGTCCTCGTCGACACCCGCCGCCTCGCCGACTGCTTCCCCGCCGTCGACTACTTCGAGAACAGCGGCCTCCCCTTCGTCATCGCCCTCAACGGCTTCGACGGACACCAGCCGTACAACCCCGAAGAAGTCCGCGAAGCCCTCCAGATCGGACCGGACACTCCGATCATCACCACCGACGCCCGCCATCGCGCCGACGCGAAGAGCGCCCTCATCACCCTCGTCGAGCACGCCCTCATGGCACGGCTGCGGTAGCGAACCGGTTCACCCCGGTCCCCCAGACCACCGGACGTACGTCACGGCCCCCGTATCCCCCTCCAGGAGGGGTACGGGGGCGTTGTGCGTCCCAGGGGGCCGTATACGGCCGTACGGGCACGGGAAACGCCCCGGCCCCCGGAGTGATCCGGGGGCCGGGGCGTTCGCTGTGGCTGTGCCGCGGGTGCGGTCAGCCCTGCCAGCTGTGGGAGACCTGGAAGGCCCGCTGCCGCTCGGGGCGGCTCCAGGGCGCGGCGGTACGGCCGTGGGCGCCCTCCGCGGCCTGCGGGGCGGCGGCGGCGCGGGCCAGCAGCACCGCGGTGATCGCGGCCAGCTCCTCGGGCTCGCAGGTGCCCTTCTCCACGCGCAGGAGGGACGGGTCCGTGGCTCGGACGGCCTGGGTACTCATCGTGTGTGCTCCGATTTCGCGGGTGGTGTGGGGGTACGTGCGTATGGTGCCGCTACTGCGGCGGGTTGCCGTGCTTGCGGGACGGCAGGTCGGCGTGCTTGGTGCGGAGCATCGCCAGGGAGGCGGCGAGGACGGCGCGGGTCTCG